>JAYPYM010000037.1:3453-12189 GCA_038135915.1 Gammaproteobacteria bacterium | reverse complement strand
ATACAGATACCGCCCACTCACGCTCATCATGCTACCACCACTCGAACAACGCCAGTACGAGATAGAACTACTGTAAGGGCCAACACTAACCAAAGTCCACAGCAAGCAACTGAACATCGACAGCTACACCAACCTGTCGCTCATGCCACCACTGCCGCAACACCAGTACCAGATAGACCTACTGGAAGGGCCAATACTCATCGAATAACACAAGCTGACCAACGAGATGCGAGAAGGCAGTCTGCCGGCATAGAAAGAGAAATTAACCAAATAGATGGTATTCCTAACCTGGATTATATTTATGATAAAGCAGACGGTCTTCGAGTGCGTATTGGTAATCTTGGCAGAGACTTACTCGCATATAACCCTACTTTAACCGAGGAGTTTGTCAGAGGTGAGAAAACTAGGCTTACAAATTTACTTGAAGGAAAAGTCGCTACCGCTGAAAGAAGACTACAACACACAGCAAGGCCAACTCCTACATATAGCCAACCTTCATATCACCAACAACAACCTGTAGCATCAAGCGCTGCAAGAAGAAACCCTGATGCGCTCAGATCGCAACAAGCAGAATCCGGAAGAAACTTTTTTAGTGAACTTCACAATCAGATTGAAGGACTTTATGATCAAGTTGAAGCTCTTTCTGGTGACGCGAAAAGGCAAAAGGAATTGAATGGATATGTTACAACAGACACCAAAAATGAAATAAAGAAACTTCTATCCGAAGCTAGCGACTTGTTAGAAATAGTAGGAGGTGAAACACCGGCAAGCTATTCAGACATAATTTCGCAAGCGGACGAACTGCTTAGTGACGAACCACAAACATCAACTCCTCCATATAACCCTGATTACAGGCCCGCCGGTTTACAAAAATCCCCGTCTTTATGGGCAGCAGGAGATTGGGCCAGTGATGAAATTTCAAAGATAAAGTCTCAGCTCGCAAAATTAAGCAAACCTGGTGGCGACCCAGCTTTCAAGCTCTTAGCACTAAAAGAAGTCATTTCTGAACTAGATGATCTGGTAAGACCAACATCTCGAGAAGGTTTAGAGGAACAAAAGGGTCAAGTGGATTCCTTGAAGCAAGACGCAGAAACACTAAAAGACACGCTAGAAAAAGACAGCGTGGTCGCCAACCTTCAATCTCGATATAACACTATAGCTTCCCTACCCAGTGGGGACGAGCAATACCTACTTGCTATTGAACTTAATCAAGACCTAAATCCAGAAGGTTATACTAAGTTAGATAAAGAACAAAAAGCTGAGCTCGATAATATTGCCGGAGAGCTCAACAAGATTATCGAATCATACGATAGCTTTTTTGATTCACCGGCCCTTCAGGCAAGTAGTATTCAGGATCAAAAAATAGCCGCACTAGAACAACTAATCAAGCCATTGCAAGGGTACCAATATAATTCAAGCGTTGGAAAAGAAGCTTCAAAATTATTAAACAGCAAGGCTAAACCCACTAATTTTACAGGGCTTACTCGTGCTCAAACTATTAAACTCAACCAATTAAGAGATACATTAGCGGAGATAGTCCGTCAAAACTCAGACGCACAAAGCCCAGCACCGCTACAAAGGCATGACTCAATAGCCACAACTGCTACTCGTTGGGAGGGTGCAATAAGCTACGAAGCAAATGAAAGTCAAACAGAATTTCGAAAGTTGAGAGAAAGTTATTCACGACTAGCAGAAAATTTGCATGACATAGATAAAGGAAACCCTAACAATTTCGACACTTTAATAGAAATTCGAAAAGAGTTAAATAGCTTGAGAAATAAAGTCCGTGAGCTGGCTCAACACTCAGACTCATTTAATAGCCAACAACACAACAGCCAACAAGGTGAAATCGTTAGATTACAAAGGAATATTGACGATAGCATCGCAGATGCGACTAAAGCAATTTCAAATATTGAGCAGTATCTTCTTGGTGGACGTTAATAGAATAGACTGTCACTCATCATCAAGCATGTCATCGTCAACAAATGTACAATCATGCATGCTTGATAGATCGCAAGATGAGGTATCGGCTTCAAATGAGCCTACCATAAACCGAGATAAGCCCCAGATATTATTACCAGCTAAAACAGTTTCGAATTTTTCACTCGGCGCAACACCAGAATTTGGCATAATGGTGTGGTGTTTAACGCCTCTAAAACCAGCTACTTCAACACCTGGGTCTTTGCTTCCACCAACATAACGAGCTCTACCGCCCCGACCACCATAGCCGCTATCTCCCAGCCTTACCCTATGATCGTGACCGCCCACCGTCAGAGATGTTCTACCAAGCGTTGGTGCTGAAACCATCCGTCTAGAGACTGGAGCCATCGCTACACTTCTAACCACTGGAGCCATGGCTACACTCCTAGTAGTGATTGCTGTGCTCAATGGCCTGGGCGCTATAAACGCCTCTAACCTAACCTGAGGGGCCTCTAGCCTAACCTGAGGGGCCTCTACTCGACTGGCAAAACTTTCTGCTTTAGCAGTTGGGACTACTGGGAGAGCACTACGTCCCTTATCATAATGATGGCGCTCAACAACCTTTTTTGAGGCTAATCGACTCATTTTTTCTCTCTTTTTTTAAATCGTTCTTATTTTTTATCTATCTGGAACCTACTCCATAAATTATAGACGCGTATCAATATAGTGCCATGTTGCCTGCAACTTTTGCAGTAAAGAAATGTTACACCAGGTTGCAATGATGTGAATGTCGTTAGTAATTTTGTAAGCATAGACCTAAGTTGAATTTGGACTAGAATCTGTTAGGGTACTCAGGCTATCAGTCACGTGATATAGCAAGTGGACAATAGCCTTATTTCCCATAATTAAAGCCGTGGATGCATCAAAAAATGAATAGGAGAAAATTACATGAGTTTATGGCCAGCATTCAATGGTCTTAAAAAATGTTTAAGCGATCAAATTATTGGACAAATGCACCTAGTAGAGTGCTTACTCATCAGCCTATTGTCAGATGGACATCTAATTGTAGAAGGCGCACCTGGGCTCGCTAAAACCAAAGCCATAAAAACGTTGGCGAAATTTGTTGAAGCCAGTTTCCATCGCGTTCAGTTTACGCCAGATTTACTGCCCTCAGACATCACAGGCACTGAAATTTTTCGCCCCCAAACCTCTGAATTTGTATTTCAAAAGGGTCCAATATTCCATAACCTGATTCTTGCCGACGAGATTAACCGAGCGCCAGCCAAGGTTCAATCTGCATTACTGGAAGCAATGGCAGAGAGACAAGTGAGCGTGGGCAGTGTTTCATACCAGTTACCTGGGCTGTTTATGGTCATGGCAACTCAAAACCCAATCGAACAAGAAGGCACTTATCCTCTCCCAGAAGCTCAACTAGACCGTTTCCTCTTACATGTAAAAGTCGACTACCCAGATATAGATGCTGAACGAAAAATACTCAGCCTCATCCGAGCTGAAGATTTGAATAACACGAATGTCAACGCAACCACTACAAAAGAAAAGACACCTGAAAAGCCAACTAATAGGCGACTGCCATTAAAAGCAATTTTTGCTGCTCGCAAGGAGGTGATGCAGGTGTTTATGTCGCCAGCCGTAGAAACATATTGCTTGGAACTGGTAAACGCTACCCGTTTTGCTGACAAGTACGATGCACAACTCGCTTCGCTCATCAACTTCGGCGTCAGCCCAAGAGCAACCATCGCACTAGATCGAGTCGCCAGAGCCAGAGCTTGGCTACAACAGCGAGACTTTGTCACACCAGATGACATTCAAGCCATGTTGCCGCTCGTGATGCGCCACCGCATCGGCCTAAACTTTACAGCCTCAGCTGAAGGTGTGACTACTGACGCGGTAATCGAGCAATTGCTGAATATTGTCGCAGCCCCATAACCATAATATCAATGACAATATGACCATCATCGAGCAGCTAAAAAAAAGTCGATTTTTAAACTTACCTGGCATAGGTACCCCGAAGGTACAGGAAGATGAAACTGACGGCATTTACGTACAGAGCAAAAGTCTAAGCAGCTGGATTCTTCAATCGCCGCGCTTTAAAATTCGTCCAAATGCTAAATCTCTTGCCATGGCTGGCGGTCAATACTTATCCAAATTAAGAGGCCGAGGCGTAGACTTTAGTGAAGTTCGCCTATATCAAGCAGGCGACGATATTCGAAGTATCGATTGGCGAGTCACTGCAAGAACATCAAAGCCACACACTAAGTTATATGAAGAAGAGCGTGAACGACCAGTGGTATTGGTAGTGGATCAAAGCCCTAACCTCTTTTTTGGTAGCCAATACGTATTTAAATCTTTTCTTGCCGCAAGACTATCCGCACTCATTGGGTATCATGCAGTTCGCCAGGGCGACAGACTGGGCAGCTTACTCTTTAATCACGAAAGAATTTTGGACTTACCCGCACGTAGAGGCCAGCAAAGCTGGCAAGTCTTTTGTCGACACTTAACTGAATTTAACCACCACCTCACACCAAAAACCATTCAGCAAAAGGCACTACCCTGGCAGAAAATTATATCACACCTACAGCACAGCATCCGCCCTGGCACCCTGGTGATCCTCATCAGTGACTTTTCAGAACATTTTGCCGAAGCGGGCGCTTCATTGAGCCGGCTAAAAAAGCATAATGACGTAATAGCAATCCATGTCTCAGACCCAATGGAGAAAGCATTACCGGCACAATTTGCACGCTACACAGACGGTCAAGAAACACTGTCAGTCAACGGACATGACAAAGGCTTTCGATCAAAATTCAAAGAAAACCATGAAGCCTATATGAACCAAGTGACGAAAGTTTGTAAAAAAAATGCTGTCCCACTGATCCAGATGAGCACGGCAGATGATCCATATACCATTGCTCACTATTTGGATAGAAAGCCTGGCAGGTAGTGTAGGATGAAACCAACACCTGAACAATTAAAGCAACTCGATGACATTATCTTGTCTGCTCCCCCTGGGTTCTGGCCGCCAAGCTGGGGTTGGATCATACTGGGATGTTTGTTACTCATAATATTAGCGGCACTCTACTATTTCCTACGCCAACGCCGGCTTAAAGGTTGGCAAATAGAAGCCCTAGAGACGTTAGCTGCCATAGAAAAACGCAGTAGAAAAACAAAAGAAGCGACAAAAAAGGCAGCACTCTTATCTGAACTCAACCAGGTGTTAAAAAGAGTGGCACTAACTTGTTACAACAAAGATGAAATATCACAACTTCAGGGTAAAGCCTGGCTAAACTTTCTAGACCAAAGCACCCAAAAAAGAAAAGCGACTAATGTCTTTCGCCGGGGAGCTGGCCAAATACTACAATTTGCGCCTTATATGAGTCGACTGGATGACAAAGCTTTGCAGGATTTAAACTGGGCAGAATTATTTAGCATTTGCGAGCAATGGCTTAAACAACAAGGCGCCAAAAAAAAGCGCCTAAACAGAGGTGAGTGAATGTTTCAGTTTGCATGGTGGCAGGTTTTTATCGTACTACCACTACCGCTGGTGAGCTACTTATTACTCAGACCAGTTCCAACTGATTTACAGTCTGCTTTGAGAATACCTTTTCTAGGAAAAATCCGAGGGTTATCTGGTAAGCCTGCTGCAGGCAAAGGGTCAGGCGTGATTAAAAATGGTTTAATTCTAATGGCCTGGATCATGCTAGTCATCGCTGCTGCCAGACCGCAATTGGTTGGGGAGCCTCAGCGTTTAACACTGACTGGTAGAGACCTACTGATGGCGATCGATCTCTCCGGCTCAATGGCTGAGAACGATTTCGTCTATAAAAAAGTACCCATTAATCGACTAGTTGCCGTAAAAATAGTCGCTTTAGAATTTATTGAGCGACGCAAAACGGACCGTATCGGCCTGATCCTATTTGGAACCAAAGCATACCTACAAGCCCCCCTCACCTTTGACCATGAGACCATATCAATTTTACTAGATGAAGCACAAATTGGCTTTGCAGGTGAATCCACAGCCATTGGTGATGCAATTGGCCTCACCATAAAACAGGTTACCCAACAGCCTCAGGATAGCCGCGTTCTAATTTTATTAACAGATGGCGCCAATACAGATGGACTACTCGATCCTGTTAAAGCAGCAGAACTTGCCAAAGAAGTGAACTTAAAAATTTACACCATTGGCATCGGTGCAGACACCCTGGTTAAGCGCTCGATCTTTGGTAAAGTAACCGTCAACCCAAGCATGGACTTGGATGAAGATACACTGACGAAGATAGCAAACATCACAGGTGGCCAATATTTTAGAGCTCGAAATGTTGACGAATTAAACAAAATTTACGAACTCATCAACGAACTGGAACCTCACCCTGAAGAAGCTGAGTCAATCCGGCCTTATAAAGACATCTTTTTTTGGCCCTTATCAATATGCTTTATATGCCTTGCTTTATCATTAGCTCAAAGCATCGTTCGAACTAGCTTTAACCTAAGCAGAGGGAGTTAAAAATTCATGGCATTGCCCAGTTTCTCGGATTTTCATTTTTTAAGACCTGATTGGGCTTGGGCGTATATACCTGTTTTCATTTTACTCTATTTTGCCTGGCGCCAATCAAGAAATCATGCTAGCTGGGAAGGGTTAATTCGCCCTGAATTTATGGAAATTTTACTCGATAAACATCAAGCCAAAGCAAGACACTGGCCTAAACTAGCCGCTCACTTTTTTATACTCTCTTTGCTGATTGTGGCACTCATGGGGCCGACATGGAACAAAACCCCTACTGTCAGTGTCGAGAGCAATAAAGCGTTAGCCATAATTTTAGATCTGTCTCTGTCTATGTATGCAAATGACGTTACACCCTCTAGAATTAAGCGTGTGCAATTTAAATTACAAGATATCTTGGATCAAAAAAGTGCTAGCTTGACCAGCTTAACCGTGTACGCTGGTAGCGCTCATACAGTAGTGCCCATGTCATCCGATGTAAAAACCTTAAAACTACTCGTACCCGATTTAAATCCAGGCATCATGCCAAAGTTCGGCAGCCAGCCAACTGAAGGCTTTAAAGAAGCACTCAATGGTATTAAACAGGAAAGTGCAAACAACACCACAATACTTTGGATTACCGACGGCATAGAAGAATCAGATGTTGCACCTATAATTAAGACATTAAAAAAATCTAATGCTCAGCTTATTATATACTTGGTCGGCACTCAAGCCGGCGCACCCATTGAACTACCCAGCGGCCTGCTCTTGAAAGATCAGCATAATAATTTAGTGGTTGCAAAACTAGACATTGAACCGTTTGAAAAACTCAGCAAGAAGATAGATGCTCACCTCATAGAACTCAGTAAAAATGATACAGATGTATCATTCATAGAGCGCATCATCAATCAATCAAAGGAAAGTGCGCTCTCCAATCAAACCGAGGAAGGCAGCCAAGTGTCTGATTCTAAATTCGACCAATGGCTAGATCGAGGCCCTTGGGTCGCCCTAATTATCATCTTGCTGTTTATCCTTAGCTGTAGAAAAGGCGTGTTATTAAGTATCACGCTCACCATGATATTCTCAAGTGTACTCACACCTAAACCCAGTTTTGCAACTTCAGAAAAGGCATCAAAAGAGCAACACTCGACAAGCAAAGGAAAAAAACCCTGGCTCAACTCGAACCAGCAAGGATACAAACATTTCAATGAAAAAAACTATAACAATGCATATGAGCAATTTAAAGACGCACGCTGGAAAGCAGCCAGCGCTTACAAGGCTGGTCAATACGACAAAGCCTCCCAGCTCTATGATGCTATAACGAAGGATAAGACTTTAGAGAATCAAGCAAACGATTACTTTAATCTGGGCAATAGCCTAGCACATACTGGAAAGTTAAAAGAAGCTATTTCTGCTTATAAACAAACATTAGATCTTGAACCAGAGCACCCTGCCGCAAAGAAGAATAAAGCGCTCGTAGAGCAGTGGCTCAAAAACCAAGAGAACCAAGAGAACCAAGAGAACCAAGAGAACCAAGAGAACCAAGAGAACCAAGAACAAAATAAGAATAACAAAGAAAACAATCAACAATCGCCCTCTGATCAGCAGCAAAATAACGACCAAAACGAGCAAGAAAAAGATGATCAAAATTCTGATCAAAACCAACAAGAAGACGCTGAGTCAAAAGAAGCTCAAGAAGATTTAAAGCAAGAACTGGCTGAGAAAGATCAGCCAGAACCTAATGAGCCAAAGAAAGGTGATCAAGCGAACCAAGCTGAACAAGGCCAAAAGCAGGCGGAACTTGTGCCAGAAGAGGTTGAACGTTGGCTACAGAACATCAATGAAGACCCAGGCCAATTACTAAAAAGAAAATTCGAATTTGAAGCAAACCAAAACAAATCAAAAGGCGAGCATCATGATGAAAAATATTGGTGACTTTAACCCACTTACTCGTTATATCTTCCAAACAGCACTCATATGCCTATTGCTTGTATCCTCTGCAGAACAGCTCTGGGCAGAATTACGAGTGGCAATCACGCCAAACCCAGCGACCTTAGACGACATTTTGGAACTTAAATTAAGCATTGATACTACAGACAATTTTTCCACCCCAGAGGCACTGACACCTTTTGAAAAAGACTTTTCTATCATATCTGGCCCCTCGCAGCGCAGAAGTCGACATATCATTAACGGCAAACGTTCTGGACTTCTAGAATGGAGCTATCAAATACAACCAAAACGTATCGGAAAATTACTACTGCCTGCCTTTAAAACTAAAAGTAGAACGAAAATCTTCATCAGCAATTCAATCAATGTACAGG
>JAYPYM010000037.1:0-3443 GCA_038135915.1 Gammaproteobacteria bacterium | reverse complement strand
ACAAAATCAATGGGCATTCGTCGAAGCAAAGGTCAATCGTTCTAAGGTCTATCTTCAGGAACAAATCACCCTGAATTTGAAATTCTTTACCCGCGCCGAAGTAGAAGGAAACGTAAAGTTTCCGGACTTAGAAAAAAGCTTCATCATGCACAATGTAACCAATCAAAAAAAACACTACAGTACACAACTGCACGGTCAAGTATACCGGGTCAACGAGTTTAAAATCCTCTTGTTTCCAAAAACAACAGATGTCTCAGAAATCCCACCCATTCGCCTTATCGGTAAAGCAATTATCCAACGCGCTAGCTTTTTTGACCCGGGACAGGTAAAAGCTGTAAATGTCGGCTCAGAAACCATTCCACTTGAAGTGCTTGAACCCAGCAAGTCATGGACTCGATCAGGGCCATGGTTACCTGCCGCTCAAGTTACAGTTAGTGAAGCATGGACACCAGACATCAATACAAAGCTAGTTCAAGGCGAGCCAATCACGCGAACCATTACCATAAAAGCACAGGGGCAGATTTCTGACCACCTACCCTCATTACCCGAACAAAATATTAATGGTATTAAACTCTACCCGGACAAATCTTCATCAAACGATGAATTTAATGAAGTGATTGGCAGCATTGCTCAACGTGTTGAGTCCATAGTATACATCCCAAATCAAGGCGGTAATATTAAACTACCTAGCCTCGAAGTGCCCTGGTTCAACACGAAAAGTCGAAAAATGGAAATTGCCAAACTTCCACCACGTACCTTAAAAATACAAGGCGGCACTACACCAAGCGCTAATCAAATCACACCCCCGAAGTTCGAGGAGATAACAACCAGCTTAGATACACCTAAGAGCACAAGCCTAAAAAGTGATAAGACACTGAAAACGCCCCCCCAGGGTGGATGGATGAAAGCAGCAGGCCTATTTTTTATTTTATGGATATTTACCCTGATCGGTTTTGTTATCGTACTAAGAAAGCAACTAAATCCTACCAAGCAAATAACGCAAAAAGCAGCTACAGAAGAATATAAATCACCTCCAAAAGCTAAAAAATTGCTTAAGAAGTTGGTGAACGATATTCATAAACACCCTAATACGCCAAGAGTTTGGTCTAAACAATTGCTTACGTGGGCTTCATCGTTACACGAAAAAGAATTTCAGAGTCTAGAGGCTTTTATCAACGAATTGACAAACAGCAATCTAAAACAGCAGCTATTGGAAATTAACTCATCACTTTACGGTCGCAAAAAAGATGATGAACAATTAATACTATCCTCAAAAGATTTAACTTCAAAGTTAATCGCTCACCAAACAAGCTTTGAGCGCACGGTGAAACAAGCAAAGGAAAGTGACAACAAGAAAGGTGAGAGACTGCCGCCACTGTATCCACAGGCTAACTCATAGATTTTTAATCACAGCCCTGAAAACTGGCAAAAAAAACGCTCCCGAAAGGAAGCGTTTAAGTAAATCAACACAACAGCACTGAAATGATTTAAAACTTATGACGTATACCAACTGCAAACACTTTATAGTCGCTATCAGTAGCTCCAACCTCAGTATTTCTCGTGATGTACTCACCATATACTGTAGTAGGCTTAGCTAATGAGTAATCAACACCCAGTGCGAGTAGGTCATATTCAGTCGCCGTTCCAGCAGTTGGTTCATCTTCTGCCTGGCCATACTGAAGTTTCAATTTAGTGTCACCCAACTTATAGTAACCGCTCACAATAAAGCCATCATGATCTTCACTACCGTCAGATTTCTCACCTGTTTGGTAAAGTGCGCCTAGGCCAAGATCACCTAACTTGATAGTACCAGCCACACGAGTCAAGTCGTGCTTGTCGACTTCGTCATCTCTAGCGATACCAACGTAGAAATTTTCACCTGAATAGGTAATAGAAACTGACTTGCCATCAGCAATACCATCAGCATCCGCATCAAAATTGCCACTGTCGTTTTCTTCGCCAGCAATTAAAGCAGCTTGAAGCTTAAATCCAGCTAAGGTGGGTGACTCATAGTTTAGAGAGTCACCTTCACGGTTATCGCCTTCCAAGATGTATTTCAAATCACCTTCATGGTCACCAAAAATATCAACTTTACCTTGAACTTTCTTCAATGGTGTATCCATACGACCTAAACGAAGTGTACCCATTTGGTCACTTTTAAGGCCAACATATTGAGACCTTGCCTTAAGAAAATCGCTGTCATCGCTGCTGTTGGTCTCATCTTCAGTCGGATTTAATTCCAGCTCATATTTGTAAATGACAGACAAATCATCAGAATTTGTGTTGAGCTTGCCCTTCACACCTAAACGGGAAGCATAACTTTGAACATCCCAATAAGCGTCATTACCCTCTTCATCTTGACGAGTTTGTGCAATATCCAACCGACCGTAAATCGTTGGTGCAGATACACCATTTTTAGCACCGCCTGCAAACACTGGGTTAATTGATAGCATGGTTGCTGTTCCAATTGAAAGTGCGATAAGCTTCCGCTTCATAAATGGATCACTCCTAATTTAAGTAGATTAATTGTTGGGCGTAACACTACAAAACGCGATTTAGCTTCATCAAACAACAAATGAAAGCACAGATAATATAGGCTCAGTGTAACCCCCACCCAAACTTGAGGGCATTTAAATACATATATATTACATTTATATGACAAAGCGCAGACATTATATGGATGACTGTTAAAAACTCAAGATTTAAGGACAGGTTAATTACCCAGGGTGGAGAAAACGCCCTACTCCTCCCAGGTAATATAAGTGATTGAATTGCACACTATTTAGGGGAAAACTTCAAACGCGGATTCTGCAAAGATGTCGCCTGCCTCGGATTCAAGCTTGACTTGCCATTCACCAAGGATTGCACGATTAATATACTTGCTAGAATTGCCTCGCCAAGACTGACTTGTCACAGACAAAGGTACTCTCGCTCGCTCTCTACCGTTTAAATACCACACATGAAAATACTTCTCTCCATAGGCGTTATCCAACCTAGTAGAAAAATATACTCTTATGATAGATCGCTTACCTAATAAAATAGGTGAACTAACTTCCCCAACTGGATCTTTATCAACCAGTTTTGGTGACAACTTCGCTCGACCTACTAGCTGGCTATTGTATACTTTAACAGATACCACATCAGACGTACTTTCCTGCGCCTCTGGCTTGATGGCTTGAGCGCTAACAGCATCTGTATCCGTTAGTAACTTGGCCTGAGTTTGTGAGCTGGTAATTTGTGAGCTGATAGGCCCTTGTTGATTAGTCTTTACAGCTCCAGGCGCTTCAAGCGTGCCTGATACTTGTTTTACTGGAAACTGCTCTCGGAGTTCATCGTTGCTCGGTATCGCCCCAGACAGTTCTGATGGATTAGTCACTTTTGTGGTTACATTCAATACATCTTCAGATTTAGATAGCGTTTTTGTATCTGCTAACTCGTTGTTG
>JAYPYM010000036.1:0-24435 GCA_038135915.1 Gammaproteobacteria bacterium | reverse complement strand
GTTATAGCTTAGCGGGAACTTTTTCATATACTGTTAAATCGATGACCGATATCAGTAAGCATGTTAAACATCCGGATAGGGCGAAAGAGATAAATGAAGGGCGCCAACAAATCAATGATGATTCTGAAAAGCTAGTTCAGTTGATGCTGGATGATTGCCTTATGGAGTTGTGGATTTTTTTTCATCCAGAGGATGCCTCAAATTCAAACTTTGCCTTTAATTTCAGCGCAGATTCTATGGAAATTTTGGGTGATAATGTGCTTGATAGTTGGGTTATTATGAAGAGTTTGGGGAATGAATATGAAAAGCAACATCAAAAGCTTCTCACTGAAATAGAAATCAGAGTTTCATATTTAATGGGCAAGCATATTAAACCCGGTGAGCTGCCTTTTTCTCCTTCTAGGTTTTGTACTCGATATTATGGATTAATCCATAAAATGAAACAAAGTTCGGATTCTCAAGCTCTATTAATGAAGATCTTTGAGCGTCATTTTTTGAAGCAGATTGGAAAACTATATCGTGCGATCAACAACACTTTGAAAGAAAAAGGTGTGTTACCCAACATCAGAGAAAGTGCCTCTTATAGAGAGAGAGTAGAAAACTCAGTGATTAATCACTTTTCCTCTAGGCAGGATTTCTACTGATCGGGCGTATGACAAAAAGGGTGAGGTTTACAGAGTTTTTTCAACCAATAAAGTTAACATCAAGAGTATATGTAGTTTGATTTAAACGGGAGTAGTATGCGGAAGGTTGCTCAAGTGGTTAGGTCATCTGAAATAGTCAAGGTGATGCTGTATGAGACCATGCATGGTGTCTATTTGTATGAATATGATATGATGGAGGATGGTCCGGCGATTGCCGACTATTTGACCTTTGATATTAATGAAGCAATGGAGATTGCTTTCGTTGAGTTTGGTATAGAGTATAGTGATTGGTATGACATTGGTGATCCAATAGATAATTGCTTACCGGATTGGATAGCACCAGTCAGGCCATACAAATATGGCACTAATCATGTTGATTGGAATCGTCTAGAAATATTAGAAGAAGGAAAGTGGCGAGAAATTGTATTATAACGATTCACGTATTAAGTGGGTTTAACACTTACACCCAATATTCTAAGTGATTATTAATGCCTTCCATTAATAATCACTAATATCATCTATTACCCTCTGTTTTCATGCTGATCACTCGATTTTCCGGCGTGTAGTCATGACTCAAAAATTAAATTTCTGTTTAGATTGATTGTTTTTAAATGAATGGAATAGAATGCAGTTTCGATGAATCATCGTAACCTTTAAAACGATTCATATAAGGAACTGAAATGAATACATTTATCGTGACTTTTTTGGCAGTATTTTTTGTCTTTACCAGTTCACAGGTAGTTGCTGGAATATCTGAAACCATTATTTCTTTGCCAAACAATTTAGGTTCAGCAACGCTTTACAATAGTAAAGATGCAAAATCTGCTAATGCTGGTGTGATAGTTGTTCATGAATGGTGGGGTCTTAATCAATATGCTAAAGACTGAGCCAAAAAGCTTGCGGAAGCCGGTTATACAGCGATCGCTGTTGATATGTATGGTCACGGCAAAGTAGCAGAACACCCCAAGGATGCCCAGGGTTTCATGGAAGCAGCAATGGCAAACCCAGATAAAGTCAATGCAAGATTTAATGCAGCAAAAGATGTTTTGAAACAGCAACAGAATGTCGATTCTCAAAGGTTGTATGCTATCGGCTATTGTTTCGGTGGCGCTGTTGTGCTGAACCAGGCTCGCTTAGGCAACGATCTCGCCGGCGTCGCCAGTTTTCATGTTAGCTTAAATGCTGCAGTTCAAGCTAAGCCGGGTGACATCAAGGCTAGAATAATGATAGCGCATGGCGGTGCAGACCCAATGGTACCTGTTGAACAAGTCACGAATTTTATTCAGGAAATGGTGACCTTAGGAGCAGATTTAACATTTTTAAATTACCCGCAAGCCAAGCATAGTTTTACCAACCCAGGTGCAACTGAAAAAGGCAAGCAATTTAATTTGCCGTTGGCCTATGACAAAAGAGCTGATGATGAAAGCTGGGATGCCTTTTTAAAATTCATTGAAAACTAGTTAAATTTAGTCAGAAGCTAATGATTTTTATCTAACTAAACCAGAGCAGGACCTATCATTATGTAGCCAATAATTTGCCTGATATTCAAATTTTTGGCGGCAAAAAGTGAACAAAAGAAAGCGTACCTACTTGTACGCTTTTGATGGAGATTTAGTATATAAATCAATGATTAGGGGTTTTTCAGTATTGCATCGATTTTCAAGGTTGCTTGGGTAACCTCAATGATTTGATCTATGGGGATAGGAGGTGTACTTCCTTCAGTAATAGAAGACAGAAATGCGTTAACTGCCTGCTGGTGCCCTTTATCTTGTTTCCATTTAGTCATTTTACTGAAGTTGGGCCAACCAAAGCCTTTAAGGCTCTTAAAGTTATTTAACTGAAGAATTTTGCCGCTACAGAAAACCTCAATTCGTTCTTTAGGAAACATGGTCGACCCATTGCTAAGGTACAGAATATTGGCTACTGACCCGTTCTCAAATTTCAACTGGATAGAAGCTTTGTCGTGAGGTATTTCAATGCCTGGGTGGGAACCTAAGCATGTTGCAGATAAATCACAAATTGGGGAGCCCGCCAAGAAGCGACTCAAATCGATAAAGTGGCAGGCTTCGCCTATAATCCTCCCTCCGCCAATATTAGGGTCTTGTACCCAATGATCTGCTGGAATGTGTCCAGCGTTGATCGTCATCAGTATATTCATGGGTTGATCTAGCTGATCTAATAAGGTTTTCATCTTCAGGATAAAAGGAGAGAATCTTCTATTAAAACCAACCATTAACTGCGGCTTCGCTTGAAAGGTTGATGCAGCTTTTTGGTAAGCAAGGCTCACCTGTTCTAGTTCATTCTTATTTATTGCCAGTGGTTTCTCTACAAACACATGCTTGCCTGCTAATAGCGATTTCTGTACAAATTCGGCATGGGTGTTATGTCTAGTAGCAATGACTATAGTATTAGTTGAATCATCAATGATTGCCTCTTCGGTATTTGAGGAGGCAAACTTAAACCCCGCTCTTTTCCCTTGAGTGGTTGAGTTTATACTGCCTGTAGTGACGAGCCTAACTAATTCGGCACCTGATGTTTTAAAACAGGGTATGAGCGTTTGAATTGCATAGTTGCCGGCGCCAATAAAGCTCACTCGCGCCTCTTTTTCTGAGTTAAGACTTGAATTTTCACGATCTTTAGTTTGCGGCGAATTACTTTTCAGTGAAACAAGATCGCTTTGTTTTTGTTCTGATTGTTTATTGTAATCTAGCATGATTGCTAGTGCAGATTTTTCAGATGTGAGCACATCATAAGCTTCTGCAGCTTGCTCAAAGTCATACCGGTGGGTGACCAGAGAAGAAACGTTGATTTCACCGCGGCTCATAAGATTCAGGATGGCTTGAAAGTTACGTTGTTCGGTCCAACGCACAAATCCTAAGGGGTAATCTTGGCCTTCTTCTTCATACTTGGGGTCGTATCGACCGGGACCGTAGGAGCAAGACACCTGGAAGCTCAGTTCCTTTTCATAGAAGTCTGCACGATTTAGCGTGAGGCCTGAAACGCCCACCAATATGATTCGACCACGCTTACGACACATATTAGCTGCATGCGTGACAGGGTCGCTGGACTGAGTTGCGGCAGTAATCAAGACCCCATCGATGCCATTGCCTTCATTTAAAGACATTGCTTTACTGATTGGGTCTTCTCCAGATGAAAGGTCTACTGTGCTAGCCCCTAATGATTTAGCGATGCTTAGTCGGCTGGCATCAAAATCTAATGCGATCACATTACAACCATTGGCATGCAAGATCTGTATTGTCAATAGCCCGATGAGACCTGTTCCAATGACAGCAAAAGTTTCACCAAGTGTGGGTTGTGCTAATCGAACCCCCTGCAACGCGATTGCTGAGAGCACAGTAAATACTGCGGTTTCTTCATCAACGTTATCCGGAATTTTTGCACATAAGTTTGGAGGTACACGCACAATTTCAGCATGAGGCCCGTTGGAAACTACGCGATCACCTAGCTTAAAGTCCGCGACATTGCCACATATTTCTCTCACTATGCCAACGTTAGAGTAGCCCAAAGGTATTGGTTGGGATAGCTTCGATTTAACGGACTCAAATGTGGAGAGTAGGCCGTCTGTTTTTATTTTTCTTGCGACCATCCTAACCTTTTCTGGTTGCTGTTTGGCTTTCTGAAAGTAAGATGCTTTCCCAAAATCCACTAGCATGCGTTCGGTGCCTGGTGAAATCAGGCTTCTCGTCGTTTCGATTACCAGGTGGTCTTTTTTCAAGGAGGGTGCAGGTATATTGATAAGCTCTGTTTTGCCCTTGTCCAAGTGCTGAATAATTTGTTTCATGTGATTTCAGTTAACCCTTGCCTAAAATAAAGAGTCTTTGATTAAGCTATAAATTTAAGTGAGGTATTGCCTAAATGGCTATATCTCACTTAATCTTTTTATCATGTTAATCCCATCTAATTAAGATGGTTCGTCATGATGACTTTAAGGGAATAATGTGACAAGACTACGATCATGGAGAATATTGGTTTCAAGCTCATATTTGTTTGTTAACACATTTGGAATGATTGAAACGACAAAAATGCTCACGTCTTCAAGGCTGGTATATAAGCTGATGCCGACGCGAAACTCGGTGAATGCTTCTGAACCAGAAGGGTTGGAAGCAAAGTCAATTTGCTCGGCAGCATTTTTTGCCGGTTCATAGGCTTTACTTAAAATTTCGAAGGCAAAAGCATCTACCGTTTGGCTATCTGTTTGAATGATAAACTCTCTGTAAAAGCCAGGGTTGCTATCGACACTATCAAAATCCTCTGAATTCACCAGCAGTGCTTCGAAGCTTTCATCTTCTACGAAAGTAGCAATTTCATTAAATCGCTCATCAAGTTGTGTATTTGCAAGCTCAATGGTAAATGAACTCATCTCTGCCATTTGAAGAAAATTTGCTGAGAACTCGGGTACTGATGTTTGATTAGCAAACCCTAGATACAGCTCTCCATAGTCAGTATTGGGGTCATACTCATGTAGCAAGAAAATTTGCGCATTCGAGGGTACGCTAAATATTGCATTGTATGTATGTAAATTAACAATGCCTGGCTCAGCGCCAGTTCGTGTAAACTCACCGGGGTTTGGCCCAATGCTTCTATTAAAGGTTTCTGAAGTGGGCCGCCAATCATTATCAACGCCACATCCCAAAAAAAGAAGGCTAATCAGGCCGACGCAAAGGGGTGTTATCGTTTTTCTGAGACTTGGGTAAATTAAAAAATGGAGGTTGTTTTTTTTTGATTTATACATATTGATTACTCCTTTAAACACGATAATGAGATTAATAGAATAGGTCCTTAACTCTCATTGTGATGTTCAACTGCAGAATATCTATTTTATCCTGTTCCATGTACTCAGTACGAATGTTCAGACCATTATTGAATAAGTAACCCAGGCCCAAACCAAAAAAGTTGCCTTCATCATCTCCGAAGTCGTAACCGACCCGACCCAGTACTTGCCAATTTCCGATCAAATTGAGTTCAAGTATTCCGCTAGTCAGTATGGAGTCTGCGGAGCTCAGCTCTCCAACCCCAGAGTCCCAGCTAAAGTTTTCGGTGGAAAGATAGCCAGCTTCAAAAGAAATACGGGTGTAATCTGTAGGCTGAAACGGTAATAGATATCCTAAAAACATTGAAAAGCCGGTGGCCTCGCCTTTAGCATTACCAATTTGAGAATCGTGCTCGCTTAGTCCAAAACCACCATAGATTCGATCAATATTTAGTCTTGTTTTTTCTTTTTCAGCGGGATAAGTAGATTCAGCTCGGGTAAATGGCGTATAAAAAATCAGCAGGAAAATAACGAAGAAAACTTTCAGAGTACCCATAGATAATATTCCTTTTATTAAGGTTTAGTTACGACGAGATTATCTAATCGGCTATTCTCCTATCACTTTAGCTAAAAGTCACGCAAATTTTATAGCCTAATCACTCTGCTAATAAAGCAAAGTTAAAAGAAGGCTAATTGACATCTTTTGGTCGCAGGCCCATAATGTGAACCTTTGTAAACAGAAATAAAATAAATGCTTACTAAAATATGGCTGATTAAATAATAAAAAGATGAGAGGGGATCCAAAGCGTGTTTAGTCCAACAAGTCCAACAAGTCCAACCAGTGCACCCAGTAGTCCAGTGGCCGATAGTTTAAAGAGACTAGAGGATAATTTAAATTATTGGGCATTTGGTATAACGCCAGACAAAAGTACAAGTAACTTAGACTCTGAGCCTTCGACAACAAATGATGAAGCGACGCTAAAACCTTATCCGGATTCTGAGCCACCAGGGTCTGAACGCGGTGAAGCAAGAGGGGTAGTATATAAAGCATTACGACGACTTCATACATTAGCTGTTATCGCCCAAGACGACTTTAATGCGCGAAATAAAGGTGAGGGCGAAAATAATGTACCGTCATACAGCATCAAACTATTTAAAATTTTGAGAACCGTAACGAAAGAAGCTGAACCAGGGTCTAAAAAAGCTAAAGATCCAGACTATAAATCAGATAGCCCCTTTTTTGGGGAAACCTTGACTAAATTTGGAAAAGATAACTATCTCACTAATACAGATTTTCTACCCGGTGGTGGGCATAATGAATTAACTATCGTTAGTGTTCAAACGATCATTGACGATTTGGCTGCGTTGGAAGAGTGGGCTATAGATACCGATGAAAATGATCCTGACTATGGAGATGTACAACAAGCTAATGGAGACCGAGAAGAATTAAGAAGAGATGGGCTGCTGCAGACTGCCAAGGGCTGTAGTGTAACAGGGCTTGAAGGAGTGAATTATGGAAAAGATTTTAAAGCAGTAAAAAATTTAGCTGAATTAAAAACAGCATTAGAAACTTGCAAGAAAAAGTTAGAAGGAATAGAAGTGCAAGCTAAGGCACATAAGCCTAATGGAGAAGTTGATATTGAGGCATTAACAAAGTTAGCCAACGATGGAAATGGAGCTGCTAAAGAACTTTTAAGTAAGCATGAAGGTGAAGAAATAATATTGATTGTTTAAGTGCTCAAAGCTTGAATTGTTTTGTATCATTCTTTAGCCATCACTTTTTATTAGAAGCCGGCTTGAACAAGCTTCTAATATAACTTCACGTTTTCTAGCTGAAAAAAGAAAATAAATTATGACCATCCCCTATGATACCTCTGCTCTACGAATATCCAATCAAATAACGGATGTTGAAGCGCCCACCAGTACCACAGGTGTCAGTAATGGCTTCTGAGGTTGGTGTTCTCGGAATCAAAGCAATGACAGAAGGTGGCGGGCTCAGGCTTGCTTTGAGTATGGGGATAAAATGAGATTAAGCACAACCCTAGCATTTTATTTTTTTTCAGCACTGTCATTTCTTAAATCCTCTAAGTCACTATTAGTGCCGAGTAATTTGACTCCTAAACGGATTAGGCCAAAAATATCTGGGAATAATGCTTATATGTTTCAGGCTTTTTCCACATCAAAGCTTCAGGCAACTAACTCAGTTGAGTTTTGTTTCGATGATAAAAGTCATGAAAGTGAGCTTCCGAAGGTTGAAGATTTTGATCAAAAAATACAAAAGGTTGCGAAGAGAATAGTTGAGACAACCTACATGACCTTTCAAAAAAAAATAAACGAAATTCATGAAAACGAAAACCCTTCAGAAATAGGGGGCTGTGTTATAGCGCTACTTTTAGAGCATAGAAAATATAGCTGGGTGCTTAGATCAATTGATGAATTAGACCCAGGTTCAAGATATGATTCAATGTTAGCGAACCATGTGTTAAAGATAAATCCTAGTCTGGTTGCTGAAAATATTGGTTGTCTTCGATTAACTGATGATCAGGTTAATGAACTTGCGTCAAGATTGGTTCAGCACGATGGAGCAATAGTTCTACAGTACTTTGATAGTTTAGAGAGAAGGGGTGCAACTATTCGTAAATCTATTCCTGAGCTAATAGATAAATACCCTATCTCATTTTGCAAGTATATAGATCGGATTGGTTTGGAAAAAACCGAAGTGCTTGAACGGCTGGATTCACTTTTTGACGATTATCCACAAGAAGTATCGTATGCCTTAGTCAGGTTCAAAGATTTTCTGTCGATTACATCGTATGAACGCGTAGCGTTCGCAAGAAAATTAGCAAAGAAGAACATAGACATATTGAGCTTCTATTATAGTGCCTTCATTGATGATGCGATTTCCCTTTCAGATAGAAATGAAATATTAAAGTCAGCTTTTGGATGCGTTTGTTTACCAGTGAAAATGCTGGAAGATAGAAATCTATGGCAACTATTAAAATTTGCGAGCCAACTTCAGAAGAGCCTATTGAATATCGATTTCGATTGCGCCGGAGAGTATTCAAAAGTTAAAATTGGCAATCTTATTGAGCGAATTTTTTTTCAAAGAAATGAGAGTTTTCAGTCTGAAACAATACGCTCTTTAACCCAAATACTTTCAAGTCAGTCAGAGAAAATTTCAGAATTCGTTACATATATTTCTAGCTTAAGCAAACATGGTCTGCTGACTGCAGTCTTGGCCTATGGGATAATATTTGAAGATAAGGAGATAGATCAAGAGAAAATAAGCAATCTTTTGCAAGTGTTCGGTTCGAAATCTTTTAAGAATACATTTAAACAATCTAAAGTTATGGACGCTTTGATTCTTTTGAAGAATTCAAATTTACCTGGCGATACAAAAACACGGCTACTGTTAGCTGTTGCCTCCGAAGTTAAAAGTAATAAGTTGGGAAGGAAAGAGCTTACAAGTGATTTATTAGATAATATTGTATACCTTAAAATTATAGCTCTTCTATCGGATAATGAAGATTTTTTTGAATATGAAGATATTGATTTCATCAAAGATAGGAATGATCTAAAGCGGTTTGTACAAAAAATATCGCTGGGTATTCTGCAATTAGATAAAAACCCAAAGAATGAAGAGGCATTACAAGCTTACTTCGATAAACAATTTGAACCGTATGGTTTTATCGTTTTTGCATCTCGCCAACTTAGTTTAGCATCAGAAAACAAGAGTCAATCTGAAAATAATATGGAATGGATAAAAAAATTTGCTAGCATGATTTTGTTTGGTAAGAGCGCAACAAGGTATGAGTATCAAAGACAGCTAAATAAGTTAAGAGAAGAGAACCAATATGCATATGATGTCTGGAGCGAAAAAAAAGTGTTCCCTTTAGATTTAAGAGTGAATTCTAGCAATTTATTGGAACTATACGATAGAACTGTGCTTAAAGGCGAACCTATATACGACGACGAAGAATTTTATTCTGGATATGAATATTTTAGTGATGTTTTTGGCGTTACTTCATCCAATAATAATGCTAGATTGTCCGCTAAATCTAAAGCGTCGGATTTTGCAGGCACTGCTAGTGTAGTTAGTAAATCTTTAAATCATGCTGAAATTACATCTCTCGGAAGTACTAGGAACTGGGAAGCATTTGTTAGCGGCGATATAAATGTCATACTTAAGATGGGGTCACATGTTTCAAATAGCTGTCAGGCAGAAGACCGCCCTGGACGCTCTAATCAGGGGCTTCTAGGAGCTATGCTAAATGCTTATGAAATTGGAATTAATGACAATCAAGGAAAGTTGATTTGCAGAAGGCTGTTATTTTTATGTCGAAATGAAGATACAAAAAGAACGTCACTTTTTATGCCTTCGAATATCTATGGCGTGGAAGGTTACGATAAACGCCTGGAACAAGTACTGATTTTTCAAGCTATCATTTTCGCAAACCATTTAGGCTTAGATCTGATTGAATATGGAATCAATGAAGGTGGGAAGCTAATAACATTGTATAATAATGGTACACCTGTTTGGATTGACCCGTTTGGACTATTGGCTGATACTGATCCAAAAATGAATGTTTAGTTATTGCATGCAGTCGACCATACTCTAACTCAAGCTTGATCTGACAGTTACCCCTTTTTTCGGGGTGCCCGTCAGGTTAGATTTGAGCCTATTTTTTCCATCCCAAGTCGATTTGCCGTCAACTAAAGGGCCCATAGAGGCACGCCCGCAACAGATCTTGCCGAAGCATCCATGGCTGTGTGAAGTTTCTTCCGAAAAGTTGCCTGGCTTTTCGGAAGAAACTTCACAGAGACCATTGGTCTTGGGTGATTCTAGGTAACTAGGTTGTATCGTTTCGATTTCAATATAATCCTCGTCATTTTGCTTTTTCTTTTCCAGCATGGCAATCTGGGCATCACTCAAAATTTCGGCACCTTTATAGAACGGGTAACTCTCTTCTTTTCAAGAAAAATGTCAGATTAGGGACACAAAAAAACCCGGAAAACTTTGCCCCCCGGGTTCTTTCAAAAAGATTAGAAGGTTTAATGACCTTCCAGTGTTCATTGTGATGCTATACCCGCTCGATAAGCTGGGTATCAGCTTTCTGTATAGTATTTAGTTTTTTAAACGAATTTATTGATCCTAATTGGTCTCGTTAAATATAGGATTTATATTACTATAGCCTTCTTTAAACGCAAGTAGTTTTTTTTGCTTGTTACAAAAAACAATATTTTGCACAGATATTGTTTCAAAGTGCATCACCACTATATTAGTTTCGAAAAAGAAAAGATTGGGAGAGCTCAGTACCGAATAGATTTTTATGTGTTTATCCCGGTTTAAAATTTTTTCAATACCCTTCCTCTGTACTGATAAAGGGGTTGAATGACATACTTTTATAGAAAAAATCTTCTGTATCCCATACAGCGGTAAAGCCCTCTAATAAGAAGGTTTTCTCGTTTAAACCCAATGCGGCTCGATCCAAGGGTACCATGGATTTGTGATGGTAAAGAATATCAGGTTCTAATTCTGGGTGTTCGTCTTTTCCTCTCATGAAATGCTCATATGTACATGCATAATGGAAAAAGGTAACAGGTTTTTTATCAACAAGGCATTCAACTTTCACCTTGTCGTAACTGGCTTTGGCCTCAAACTTTAGATATTCTTCAGGGAGTTTTCGTTGACTCCTACCATCCACTACATCGTCAAAACTAAATTTTATTGATGCTGGATCTGCACCGAGTTGACTAACTAAATGAAGCTCTAGAGTTCTTCGCTCATAGTCTCTTTGATTTGACCCCACTTCCCAATCATCTTCAAGAGAGATCAAACCCATAGGTGTAGGATCAACGTAAACAAGCTGACTAGGGCACTCAATGAGTGCCTTCCAACTGCTGAGATCAGTTGCAGAACCAGGGTAAAAAAAGTATGTGTGCATGCGATATTGATTTCAATTGCCAAATTATGCCGTCTTATTGAAAAAAAATAGCGGTGTTAGAGCGATAGTCTTCTGGAACTCTTCTGTGTAGGGCAAAATGACTAAAATCTAGCTGCGAATTCTCCCTATTTCTGTCTATTGTTAAAATAACAGCCATTGGCGATGAGGTAGTATTTAATGGCCAAAAACTTGGTTTTTAAACTAGGCGAAGAGGATTTTTCATCTACTATCGTTAAAATAGACCGTGAGAAGCTCTATGGTCGAATAGTTAAAAAAGTAATCGACGATGATGGTGAAGAATGTTATGCAGGGCATATTTCTGCTGATGGACTACATATATTCGGAAAAACCTCTTTTGATTCAGGCTATCTTAACCAGGATGGTTTATGGTTAGAGCGCAAATCACTTAAGATTCTTAATCAACAAGATCAGGTATGCCCAGAGCTACCTTCAAGTTTTGATCATCCTATTGAGTTAAACAATACGCTGGCTACCGAAGATTATTTAATGATGAATTCGAAGAGTGTTTATCATCTATTGGATGCCCCAGTCAAATTGGTAAGCGCTGTCAGAGACCAAGATGGATTTTTCCAATTTCCATTTAATTACCGCCCCCATCATCACCCAGATACAGCAGTTTTAATTTCAAATGACCTGGGGCTATTTATGGTGGTTTGCGAATCTGGTCAACAATTTGAATACATCGGACAGGAGCATTTTCTACCAATGGATGATGATGAAGATGATAGTGATGAATTTGATTTTGCAATGATGTAATAACAGAGGTGGGGTGTGAGATTAATCCATTTTTCAGATCATAAGCAGCGACATACAAGGGTCGCTTTATTATCAAGTCCTCACTCAGAAACGTATAAATACGTTGATGACCAGTTAGCGCAAGTAGAGCACTGTCGATATGTAAAAAATACTTTAGGTACAGATTTAACTGCTTTAACAAAGGAAAACTCTTTAGAAGATTTATCGAATAAGCTTGTCGAAGGTGATCCAGAACTGGATTTTGAAGTAATGGGTAAACGGTTAGAAAAATCCCACCGAATATTTTTGAAAGCTTCAGACAATTCACCTGCATTTGGTGTATACATTCAGGAAACACGCTATAAACCTAACGGTGATCTCATTGAAACAAGGGATTTTGAAGGTGTTTCAAGTAACATCAATGAAGATGCACCTTTGGTTTGGTCTAACAAGCTCATTGATAAGGTTGAATGTTGTAGAAAATACGTATTCAAGAGAACCTATCAACTAAAACATTCGGATGGGTTAAGTTTTGATTTTCTATTGAATATCGCGACTGAGTTAGCTGAGAAAAGTAGTTTGCTGATAGTTGGTGCGGGTAAGAAGGCTAATCAGCCCTTAATTACTAGCCGCAATGGAAAGCCTTATCGTGGTTTCTTGGAAGGCAGAATAAAAGAAAATGAATATATGTTATTGTTGCATGTAAGTAATCTAGAATTGAAACTACCGGAGACTTCATGAGCTGTTTAAAAAAAGAATATTTGAAGAAGTTGCCAGAAGATTGTTACGTTGGAAAGGCCGTTCATCATGATCAGCTACTACAGATGGCCAATGATTATAAAAAACAGATTGCCTCACGTTATCGCCTAATCTCTCATAGCGATATTGAACAGCTTTCGAATGATGTATTTCAGGTTTCCACCAAAATAGATGGTCAGCTGTATTTTTTATATAGAGATGATAATGAGTGCTTTATTTTCAATATGAAAGGAAATGCAATTGTTGGCTTACCGTGGTTGAAGAACGCTTTTGACCAATTGAGTGGGCTAAGAAAGATTGTGTTAGCTGGTGAGCTGTATTTTCCAGCTCTAAGACCCAGGGTCCACTCAGTCTCGGCAGCGTTATCTGGTAATACAGCATTCCCTATAGGTCAGCTCAGGTTTGGTGTGTTTGATTGTTTGGAATTGGATGTAAAAGGAAAGAAGCAGACATTTCAAGATAAGCAAAAAATGCTAAGTAACTTGAATACGGAAGGCTCATTTCATAGGGTTGAACAGCATGCTCTTAAAAAAAATGAAGTAGCTAAGTATTATCATGAACAGGTTCTCGATCGGAATCAAGAAGGCTTGGTGTGTGTTGATGCTGAAAAGAATATCATCTACAAGCTCAAACCCAGGCACACTATTGACGCTGTAGTGACTGGGTTCACTGCTCGTCAAAACGGTGTACGTGTTTTGCAGACAGCACTGATGAGATCAGACAACAGCTTACAAATGTTCGCACAGGTGGGTACTGGGTTTGATGAGCAAGCACGATCAGACCTATATCAATTATGCTCGCCTTTGAGGGTTGACTCCCAGTATAAAGAAGTGGATAGACATTACACCCTATTTACGCCTATTCGGCCTGAGGTCGTAGTTGAGCTCTCTTGTCACGACTTTATGTATGAAAAATCAAATGGCATGCCTATCCAAAAGCCGATTGTTCATTATGAGGATGCATCTAAGAAATATAAAGCTATGTTACCAGTTAATTTTATTAATGTATTGGGTGCATCATTTAGACGAGTGAGAGAAGACAAAAGTGTGACATTCAGCGATATCAGAACAACACAGATTGCAGATTTTGTAGATGTTGATCATATCGATCGCCCGGCTAAGAATATCGAACAAGCGAAAAGCCAAGTTCTTAGAAGGACTGTCTATACTAAAGTGCTGAAAGAAAAGACGAATGTCAGAAAATTTATCATCTGGAAAACGAATAAAGAGGAGGTTGATTACCAATACCCAGCGTAGGGATATTGCTAGCTAGATTACTCACCTTCTCGACCAGATCCGCTCAAAAAAACGTTGAGGATTGCTCCAACATTTTCGGTGATTGAGGCGATATTTCAGTGCTTCATTGATAAGGAGGTCAAAAGAGGCTGGGAAGTGGCGAAAGAATTTCAATCGGTGGCTGTTGAGGAACCATTGGATGAAATAATTGGTCTAGACCATCAGAAACCGATGGCACCTAGCATTACCTCAGATGATCAGGACAAGATTAGAAAGCAATGCTCCTAAAGGCTTTCCCAGCAACCATTGTTTTAGAATTCAAAGGACAAGAATGGGGCTCTGGATGAATATCTTATCTTGGCCTTCTTGGTGCTATTTCTGGGTTTTCATTCCGACTCCAACTTCAAAGCCATTATCACTGACATACATGTTAATGTTTGCTGTCATGTTTATTTCTTTCATGGTTTCAAATAATGTTACGAGCTCTTGGTGTTCTGGGCCAAGCATTCCCTTATAGCTTTCAGATAGCTTGCTTAGAAGTTCAAAGAAGTGAGAATAATTGATATAAATGGAGCTCAGCCCGTCTGAATTTAATGTTTCTTTTTTAAAGTCTAGCGCTGATTTTTTAGATATTTCGCCATTAAACAAGATAATATGATTACCTTGAAGCGTAAGCTGTGGTTTTATAGTTGGGGGTAAGGGTAAAGGAAGTTGTAAGTCAATAACCTCTCCATCTTTTGGAAATTGAATATTTTGCATTGCTGGTGTCATGGCAGCTAGCGTGGAAAAGAGGGTGGTTGGGTCCTCAGCCGATACAACAATCATTGCATCCGCAATCACATTTTGTAAGTCAGTCATGTCCGCTTTGTGAATCACCATACTAATGCCACGTAGCCCAGGCATTATGTTTGATTGTGCCGCTATTAAATTTGGATCTTTCTGTACTAGTTCTTTGTGAAATGCTTGAATCATTTCGCATTGATATTCCGTAGAGGAAATGTTTTCGTAAATTTTCAGGAGATTAGGACTGGCAGCGCTCGAATCCAAACCCAAGGCAAAACCAAGCATACCGCTGACAAGATCGCCTGACTTTAAAACTGAAGGGATGAAACCTTGCATTTTTTTGAGTGCTGCCAACATTTCTTTATTGCGATATTCAATGGCGAAAACAGTGTATATATTAATTTTGTTTTCACTGAGATCCAGCTGGCGAAATCCACCAAAAAATCCTGGTAAGTTTTTGGTAAGAGCTAACATTTCTTGTTTATTGGTATTTGGTATTTTATTAATCATTTGGGATACGAGGGATACGTCGTTGTTATAGTAACTGTTAAAGAAGGTGTGTAAGTTAAAGTAGAAAATATATTCATTGGCCAGCTGGTATCGGTCAATGACAGATTGAATTTGATTGGAGCCTGCTAGCGATTTGGCTGGCTTTTTTGCTCCCAAAGCGATAGCTACACTGTCTTCTGTATCCAAAGCCGAGCTAAAGGTGATCGTCGCAAAATCATCTTTAACCGAAATTAACAGAGCTAACTGTGAATTCGGTGCGTTAAACATATCGTATTCTTTGTAAATAATTCCATTGATGTTTTTTTCTATGCCAGTTATATCGGCGTTGATCTCTGCTTTTTTGATAAAGGCCTCAAATTTATCTGGTGCATTTAGGTGTATTTTTATAGTTGGCATTAATCCAACCATATAGAAGACGCTGCTGTTTTCACCAGCTAACCCAAGTGAATCCATGATAAAGTTGGGGTTCTGATGCATTTCTGTTAGGTATTGCATATAGAGCTCAAACATTAGTTTAGTGCCATCGGATTGTGGAAGAGTTTCTTTCAATTGTTCCAGTTCTTTCTCAGTGGGTTGTTGTCCAGAAAAAGTTTGAGCCGGAACGGTGTCTATGTATTTTTTGAGAGGAAAAGGGTTAATGCCGCCACTGAAGATAAAAGTATCAGCGGGAACAAAATCTAATACGCTTGAAACAGATGCTGTTGAATGGGGTGTCTTTTCAACTGCTAGAAATTGATAGGCAACAATTGCCGCGCCACAAATCGATATCAATATCATCAATTTTTTCAAAATTTATCTCCATTTAAGATAATCTGGGGTAGTGTATTGATTGCTTTGCTTGGAAGTATAGGTAAAGCTAGTCTATTGAGGTACTAGAATGATGGAATAATTCAATCAACTGCTGTTTTCTCCTGGAAATATTGAT
This sequence comes from Gammaproteobacteria bacterium, assembly GCA_038135915.1. Classification (GTDB taxonomy): domain Bacteria; phylum Pseudomonadota; class Gammaproteobacteria; order Pseudomonadales; family UBA6940; genus JAYPYM01. Next base: position 8,107 of record JAYPYM010000036.1, on the reverse strand, counting down.
ATTTTTCGGTAGGATCTTGAGCATTCATTAATTATCTCGCACTAATTTCATGGTAGAAGATGGCATAATGCATCATATTGTGTGTGCTGTTACTAAGCCAGAATCCGGAGTTTAACCAAACAAGAGTAGAAACATGCGTAATAAGACTAATTCTGACATCTTATTTATCACTGGAGCCGGTGTTAGTGCGGCCAGTGGTATTCCTACCTTTCGAGGTGAAGAAGGTTATTGGACGATAGGTAGCAAAAATTATACGCCTCAAGAAATGGCAACCTGCGCTATGTATGAATCCAGTCCTGATGAGTTTCTTCTCTGGTACTATGAGCGTTTCATTACTTATCGTAATCATGGTCCTAATATCGCACATGATTGGCTATCAGACAAAAATTTAATCACTCAGAATATTGATGGACTAGATGGTAAAGCTGGTAACAAAGACTATATATCTGTTCATGGAAGAATAGACAAAATGACTATTTTTGATGACGCTCATCAACCTTTAGAGATTATCACTGCGCCTTGGGAAGAAGTGACTGGAGAATCTCCGGAAGAGAGAAAAGAAGCGCTTCTTGATTTGTTTAGAATAAAGGCAAAGCCAGAGCGAAAAAAGTCATTCAAACCTTATGTATTACTGTTTGACGAGTATTATACAGATTTATATAGAATAACTGAAGCTAAGCGAAGAATGATGGGTGCCAAACAGATGATCTTCATAGGTACTTCATTTAGTGTCAACATCACGCAAATGGCTTTGGACATTGCGCAGATAAATAATATACCGATAGAAGTAGTTGACCCTAATCCAGTCGAAACTCATTATTCAAAAACTAAATACCACCGGATGACGGCTATAGATTACGTCCAATATATGCGCGGAACATGAGTAATATTGAAGACATTATTTTGTTACTCAGCGAACTAACCCTAAAAAACAGAACCGACTGTAAACTTTGGTAATCGTTACCCCGTTTTTGTTGACGACCAATCGTTTTGGTTTGTATACTTATCGTCCTAAACAAACGTTCAAATAGAGGAGAGGCAACCATGAAATACTTCATTGAAACTACTTGCCTCGCTGACCAGAAAGCCGCGTAATCCTACAACGGTCTTTCTGACCGGCGAGCCAATCAAAATACTACAACCATTTTTTTATTTGGCCTTTATAGGTCTTTGATTTTACTGTGGAATTTATTATGAATCGAAAGAGCAACAATGACTCTTCTGGGTTTGTATTGTCGGAAAAAACCTATTCTGATGATGGAAAAGCGGCATTTGAACGAGATAGAAGAGTGTACAAGAAAACAATTGATCATAAGGATGAACAAGTTCTTAGAAAATATGAAAAAGCACTTAGCTTAATATTCTCTGGAGAGCTTATGAATCCTAGATTGAGTCAATTGATTGTAAGCGAGGTTCGCTTCTGGAACAAAAGAGACTACCTACTAGTGGAGCTTGTCTCTGATGATAAAGATGCGAGTATAGAAGATGAGCTAGTTCAGACTGAGGGGTATATTCGGTCTCTATTGGCGTCATCATTGAACAAAAAGCGGGTGCCAAGACTCATGTTTGTCGTTTTGGCCCCAGGGGAGTACAGGAGAAGTCATCATGCCAATTAAGAAAATCATGACAAAGGGTAAAGTTCCCGTCAAAATATATACCGATGAGATTGATTCTCAGGCAATGACACAATTATACAACATGGCTCAAATGCCTTTCATCCACAGCCACATCGCTGCGATGCCGGATGTACATGTGGGCAAAGGTGCAACCGCTGGGTCAGTGATTCCTACCACTCATGCCTTGATACCCGCTGCAGTAGGGGTGGATATTGGATGCGGTATGAACGCAGTCAAACTGTCGTTGAAAGCAAGCCAGCTGCCTGACAACCTAAAGGGAATACGTAGTCAAATTGAGTCTAAAGTACCTGTTGGATTTGACCAGCACAAAACGGATGTTGCACGAGACTCGTCTATTCGAGCCTTGTCGGCTGGGTTGGAGCGCATCATTGCCAAGCACCCAAAACTTTATATCAAGAAACATAAGCCTTACCTCACCTGGGTACGTCAGTTAGGAACCCTTGGAGGAGGGAATCACTTTATAGAATTGTGTTTAGATGAGGAACAAAACCTTTGGGTGATGTTGCACTCTGGTAGTCGAGGCATCGGCAATCAGATAGGTCAGTACTTTATTTCCATTGCGAAAAAGGAAATGGGTCAAGCATTAGGTCGTTTACCAGATACGGATTTGGCGTACCTAACGCAAGGGACTCCAATGTTCGACGACTATGTTGAAGCTGTCGATTGGGCGCAGGATTATGCTATGGAAAATAGAAGGGAGATGATGCGATTAATACTACAAGCGCTCAAAAGCAAGCTGCCGCCCTTTGAAGTGACCAAGCAGGCGATTAATTGCCACCATAATTATATATCGCGTGAAGTTCACTTTGGTGAAAAAGTGTTTGTTACTCGGAAAGGTGCAATCAGGGCTGAATTAGATCAGCTGGGTATCATTCCAGGTAGTATGGGGGCTAAATCCTATATCGTCAGGGGCAAGGGAAATGAAAACGCGTTTTGTTCTTGTTCTCATGGTGCTGGAAGAACCATGAGTAGAGCTGAAGCTAAGCGTCGTTTTAAAAAGGCAGACCTCGAGGCTCAAACCCAAGGCATTGAGTGTAGGAAAGACAAGTCGGTAATTGATGAGATTCCGGGTGCTTATAAGGATATTGATCGGGTGATGGAGAATCAAAGTGATCTTGTGAAAGTGGTTCATACTTTAAAACAAGTTGTTTGTGTTAAGGGGTGAATGATGAACAGAGCAATTTTAATTACTGCAGGCCAAGGACCGGCGGAATGCCAATGGGTGGTTAAACAGGTTTGGCTCAGATTCAAGAAAGATTTGGAAAAGCGTATTGTTGCTTTCAAACAACTCGAGGTTATTGAAGGGGATGAGAGAGGATGTGTTAAATCAATTTTGCTGGAGGTTGAAGATAGCACATGCCTGCGCTCGCTTTTAAAGAGTTGGGAGGGGACTATTCTTTGGGTGGGCTCAAGTGTTTATCGTCCTAAGCACAAACGAAGGAACTGGTATATTAGTTTAAAGATGATCGAGCGCGTATGGGAAGAGCATGATATATCAGATGTTAAAGTTGATGTAATGCGAGCTTCTGGTCCCGGTGGTCAGCATGTTAATAAAACCCAAAGCGCAGTGCGTATTACTCATAATCCCACAGGTATTAGTGTTATTTCACAGGATAGCCGTTCCCAGCACGCTAATAGAAAAAAGGCGAAGGACCGGTTAGAAAGCAAGCTAAATAAAGCCAATGATTTGCAGCAAGATACTCAAAAAAGGAAACATTTTTTGCAACACTATCAAGTAGAAAGGGGGAACCCGGTAAGAGTTTATCGGGGTCCAAAGTTTAAACTCAGTGAATAGAAAAGTATTTTTCTTATATCGAGAAGTAATGCCTTACTATCATGGTGACAATCTAAGTCAATTTGATTATAGTTGCACGATAAGGCCGGCTAGTTGTGTCGAGATTTGAAATCAAGAAGAAGTTAATTTTAACCGGAAAATGCTGGGTAATTTTTATTTACTTTGAAGAGCGCGATGATAGCTAGAGATTGAAATAAGGTGGGAGAGCTGACTATGCCATATATTAACCCTGTAATAGGTGGTCTGCTTATTGGTCTTTCTGCAGTGCTTATGATGTATGCTATCGGCCGCATCTGTGGTATTAGTGGAATAGTTAAAGGGGCCATTCAGAATTTGTTCTTGGATCCGCTGAAACATGTCAAAGAGCATGCTTGGCGTTGGATGTTTTTAATAGGCCTAATCATTGGACCACTTATTACGCACCAGGTCCCCTCAGCAAAGGCGCCTTCACCCATCGCTGCAAGCTGGGGCCTGGTCATAGTGTCTGGTCTGCTAGTGGGGGCCGGCACCACATTAGGCAGTGGTTGCACCAGCGGGCATGGTGTGTGTGGTATTGCGAGACTCTCGACTCGTTCCCTCGTTGCAACGATGATATTTATGTTGTCAGGTTTCATCACAGTGTATGTTGTACGGCATTTGCTTTAAATAGTGTTACTCAAGGATTATGATGAAAAATCTATTTTCTCTTACTTGTGGAATTTTATTTGGTATCGGCCTTTCACTTTCGGGCATGACTAACCCACAGGTTGTTTTAGGATTCTTAGATCTTTTTGGAAACTGGAACCCAATGCTAATATTTGTTATGGCCAGCGCGGTTCCAATTACATTTATTGGATATCGCATCGTTTTAAGCAGAAAGCAGCAGCCTTTGTGTGATAATGAATTTTACCTACCCGTAAAAAAAAGTATTGATGGAAAACTCATTTTGGGTGCTGTAATTTTTGGAACAGGGTGGGGGCTTTCCGGTTTGTGCCCAGGCCCAGCAGTTGCTTCCCTATCATCTTTACAGCCCAAGGTGTTTGGGTTTGTTCTCGCCATGATCATGGGAATGGTTATCGTTGACTACTTGATAAAACCAATCAAAAAAGATCATTAAGCGAAATGTGGTGAGTATTTCATACAATCATCAACTTCAATAACTCCAGAGTTGACCATAAACAAGCAGGCTGATTAGTTAATCAGGCTGCCTCTCATTAATAACCTTAATTTTTCCTTGTATTTAATCTTGAAATTGTTCAATATTGCCACTCACCTGGAAAGGAATGATTTGAAAGCCGCTAGTCACTTTTATAATAAAACAGACAAGGACTTAGGTGTCTCATCCATCTTCTAAAGGTGTACAACTACAGATGATTTGTAAATCCATTAGATCTAGTAAATAACACGATTAGCTGGGAGAGATTGAAGTGAGATCATTGCTTATCTTGTTATCTTTAGCCTTTAGTTTAAACGCTAGTTCCGAAGAGTTCACTCATTACGTCATCGGCATAGCCAGCTGTAAAAGCGTTCAAGGGGGCAAAGTTCAATTTATTGGCCGAGGTACTGTAACGTCGCCTTCAAGTTACCTTTTTAGTGAAAACGGCGCGAGCCTAGCTTTTGGTGCTTTCCTGAAAGGTGAGCATGGCGACAAAATTGTTAAATCTTGTGCGCCACCTGCTTTTAGTGGGATAGAAGTTGCTTATGTTGATTGGATTTTTCATTTCAATCGCAAAGGAGAAATGAATGGATATTACAGCAAACAAGTATCTGATTGCAGATCTACATCATATATTGAAAAATGCGTAGTAGGCTTAAGCTTTAATCTTGATGATTGGGAATAAATATTTAGGGGATATTTAATGAAATCAATATTTAGTTTTTCAACACAGTCTTTAATACACAGCGTTCTTTTATGCTCGTTAATGTTCATAGGTTTTACCGGCGCCTCTTACACCCATGCTTGGTCAAATTGTAGTAAAGAGTGTAAAGAAGATAAACAGTGGTGTAGAAAAGAGTGTCGTAAGAGCAAAAACGACTGTCCACGAGACTACTGCGAAAAAGAGTGGGATAGGTGTTGGGATAGGTGCTCTGCAAGTAACGAGAAAGAAGCCAGGCGACAACGGCAAGAGCAGAATAATAATTATGGGTCAGGATATAACTCTGGTACCTCTTTGCCGCCTCCTCAGCCTTATTTCCACCCAGGGTTTAATTAAAAGATCCTCATAATGGGTTGTATAGAAAATCTAGGGTCAAAGAGTTTGATAATATGTACGGTTTATTTGTTACAATTTTAGGTTTTATTGTCATCGGTTATTTTGGATGGACTGGGGTTCAGGTCATTCTGTTACTCATCGACTCAAGCGATAGAACCTGGTCTGACATGAGCTTTCACATAGGCTTGACTGGTGTTGTCTGCGCTTTAATTGCAGTGAGCGAAATACATGATCGTTTAACCAAAAATAAAGAAACTAAAAACACAAGTAAGGCCACTGGCGATAAAGACAGCTCTTCGACCGATGAAGAACGTTCGGGCTCACTTAAAATTGTAGACGAACTTAGAAAGAATGCTCGCAACAAACCCTCTTTCGGGATTTACCAGCAAAGCTTTGAAACTTGGTGGTATGATGATTACGGCGATAAGCACTACCACAGCACCATTTACGCAACCCTAAGATTTTATGAAGACGGTACTGTCATTGGAAGCCGCACTACTGTTTTCCCAAAAAATAAAGTTAAAGACTCTTTTACGCTGTCAGGGAAGTGGGAGATCGACAATAAGCTATTGTCCTTCGATCTCGAGAAGGTGTCTGATGTCTATGACACTATAAATATTTATATTTCTCCAGAAGAACAAAGAGAGATGAAGTACTATGGCCGAATCGCAGATGATTCCAGCTTAATTAAAGCGGGGCACTATGAAGGTTATATTCATGACCAGTCCCTTCAACTTGACGGCCACACTTTCCAATTGTTGCCGTTATTGAAGTTGGTTGTAACTGCCGATGAAGATGACTGTAGTGACTTAGTAAAGCAGTTATCCAACAATCCAATTGTAGTCTCATGCTACGAAGGCACTGGAAACTGGTATACCAACGGTGAAACGGGGCCAGAGTGGTTTACAGCAACATTCATTACCTCAAGGGAAAATAAGGAACGGCTAGAAGAGCTGGTTAGTGGTACTGGAAAGTTATTTTGGGATAATGTTAATTTATAGCCGCTGATGAGATGGGTAGTGTTCAGACTTAATCCGATAGCCAGTGACGTACCCATTTTTTCTGCGCAGCATTCCAAAATATAACTGACGCCGATGCATCTAGTATGACGAGTAAAATCCCGTCAGATGCCATATTAATTGATTTTGCAGAGCCAGCTCTACAATCCTCTGGAGCAAGTTTGCATACTGTATCAAACTTCCCTGGTGGTAGAGACTCTAGCCTGATCTCATCGATAGGCACTTCTGGTGTGTGCTGGTGTAGGTTCTCTATCTCTAATGACTCTCCAAGCGAGTCCAGCTGTACAACTAAAGACCACTCATTATCACTGCATACACTGGCCCAAGCTGTATCCATCCAACCATCACCATTAAAATCACCTGAGATTAAGTGTTTTCGAGAATCATCGGATGAAGCATCACTAAAGGCGTTGTTGATATTGTTCGTAGCTGTTGCTAAAGAAGCAACGGCTGACTGAGCGAACCTTTCTTGGGAGGTACATCCAGAAATAGTGGTCAGTCCAAGCAGAATCGCAAAGGTTATTGCGCTATTGCAATTTAATTTCACCGTTTTGATCCAATACGTTTAAGTGATTCGCTAGCGCTTTTATGCCCGCTGTCATACAAGTCTTATCTAGGTTTCCCTGATCATCTCTACGGCCTTCACCTACCTGACGCAAAAAATCACGCATTGCTGATTGAGCCTTTTCTGGATAAGGAACCAAAACACCGTAATAAATTGCAGCTTGAAGTTTTTGATAGGTTGCTGGTGAGACTAGACATTGAGTTTGGTTGATATATTCTGATCTCGTTAACACCTCAAACCCTTGAGGTTCATCAGCATCAACTTTCCTTAGCTTTTTGATACGATCGGGCGAGTCACTTGGTTCTGGAAAGCCCAGTTCCTGGGCAATACGGCGAAGGGTAGGGGTCATGCAGCCTTTCCCCTTTTTTGAATCCATCACAATCTGAAAAACATTTCGGGTGTGTCTTCTTACATAATGAATACCATCATCACCTGGTTGAAAAAGCTCACTTTCAGAATCGAAGCTTTCTGAGAAAACCAAGAAGTTTAAGGCGCGCTGCATGGCGTAAGCGTATGAATCAGGGTAAACACCACATCCACTCACTTGGAGTTGTTCTGGAGGAACAACATTGTATCCGCTCGGCTTTTCTTGGCTTGGATTTGATACGCATCCTCCCAAACAAATGAAAGAGGACAGCATCACCATCCACCATGCTTTTCGCAAATCGGTCATTGCTCTTAAGCCTCCAGAATCAAATTCAGGTCGTTCGGGCATTTACTGCTGAATAGTTGTGCAGCCATCACATTTTTTTGTTGGAATCGTATCTCTCTTCCCTGAGATGCTCGAAGCGGTCACCCGCTACGGTGTAACAGGCAGAGGAGTAAAGCGGGGACTGATCCAGGTTGAGAGTTGGAGTCCAAGGGACTTTGCTCACGACAAGCATCGCACCGTCGATGAC
>JAYPYM010000035.1:20240-24475 GCA_038135915.1 Gammaproteobacteria bacterium | reverse complement strand
TTAAACTGATTAACAGCTCAACCATAGTGAATGCAGATTGTCTGCTCAGAAAAGCTATATTTTTCATATTATTTTTTGACCTTTCATCTATCATCTTCAACTCGTTCAACTTACTTAAAAAGAAATTGGCATTTGGTAACAGTCTAGATCGTTTGCATTTTGCGGTGGACAATTTGTCCCAGTGCTTCCACTATTGTCATTATCCCATCGAACTCTAATCGTTAAGGTGTCATTTGAGTCTAACGCTGTAATTTCAGCTGTCGCATTGACTAGCCCTTTCGGTGTTTCGTCTAGCCAAGTTAGTACTTGATACTTTGCAAGATCACTAGCATTACAGGCTGAGGAGCAATCTGGTGGAGAACCGGACATGCCGCTTGAAGCATAGGCGTTACTTTCACCGCCTGGCCGATTGCCTCGGATCATTTCAGCCATTTCTGATACATAGTTACTGGCTATTGTGAGATTCTTAGATTGATTGATATTTTGCATATTCTTTACGTAGGCAAATGCTGCAGTAATGAGCCCCCCGGAAATGAGCACTAAGACAGCTAGTACTTCCATCATACCCAGTCCAGTTTGCTTGTGTTTTAGATACTTCATAAACAACATCTCACAGATCGTTTAACTAGCGAGGAGGCAATTGTCTTTCTGTGTAGTGCTAATGTCTATTGTCGATCCATGACCCGTCACAGATAATGCAATGCCTCTTGCAGCTTTTGAATGACCGGATTGATCACAAACCACGATGGTTTTCATGGTGTCAATATCTGCCTTACCGTTGTTATAAAAGGCGAGATTGTTGCCAAGGCCATTGGCATCAAATATACCAATATTGTCGTCAAAACCGTCGTGACTCTGAAACAAAATTTCGTTTGTATCGTATCGATAGTTGTTGTTTGAGTCTTGAAAAACGAGCCAACCTTTTTGCCATTCAGGATCTGGATCAGGTGATGACGTGCATTGCATAGAAGTGGTGTTAGGTTTGGCGCAAATCACTACAGGCACTTGGGTTGTTACGGCTTTAGTGCGCGCGTAACTGAAACTTTTCATCAGATCATGTAAAGAAGTGCTGACTTGCTTTTGTTTCATGACAGGTGTTTGGTTTGGTATTGAGATCATTGTAATAATGGCCAGAATCGATAAGGTGATCATCATTTCAATCAAGGAAAAGCCGCTCTTTTTTGAATAATGGATCATATTGTTCATAGGTTTATCTCATTTAGCTAATACTGTGATGTAAAATATTTCTTTAATAAATAACTAATAGCATAGCGATATGGTTCCGTCTAATGATTAGGTATTTTAGTGGTTATCATCAAAATGAATATTAAGTCCGAAGATATGTTAATAACTTGTAAGTTTGTGTTGGCTTGGTAATTCATGTGTAAATCTAATCACTCATTTTTCAAGTTACGCCCTTTTTGTAACTGGACTGTAGCTCAATATTTTTTAATGTAATGCAACTAAAAGGTGCATGTTATGATTTTGACTTAAAACCTAACTTTTTGTTCAAAAATAATCTAATAACTCTCGCCCTTTTTCTACTATGAAGTGGTCTTTTTTCATTTAAGGTAAATCCATATTAGGGTAGGTGAATGAAGTAATTTATTTTGTTCTTTTGTCCAAAAGCTTAGGGACTTTAATCTATACTGAACATATGAAAATTGTGATGCTGGTTGACTTATTTTTTATTATTTTGCTGAGATTTTTGAAGCTAGTCCTCTTACTCAGGTCTTGCATCAAAATGGAAAGCACAGCTGAAGTGCAAGATCCTAGCCATTTTAGTCGTCGGCGGCTGACAATCGAGTATAAAAGAAGAAAGTCTTGCCTATACTATCTCTGGTTGGTTGTACTTGGTTTTATGATCGTGTTCCCACACCTGGCGTTTGCGGTGTCGTTGACACTATTCACTATTTTCTTCTCGTTTATGATTCTAGATGAAACATAGTTTTCAATTTTAAGACTGCCAACCGACATATCTTGTTACATTTGGCCAAATAAAATTTACCGTAAAGTGCATGGTTGCCAAGTATAATGTGGCTCAAAGAGCATTTTCCTGTCGGTTCGACATTAGTTTTAGCTGGTAAAATCTATTTTGATCAAAGGTAAGAAGAAGGTTTATGAAACAAACTCAGAAAAATAAACATTCAAAACGAAACAACTTGAGGTTAATGCTGTTTAGTATTGCCCTTGTCATGATGAATGGAATAGGTGTAGCTGAAGACAATGTCATTTTTGAAGATGATGAGTTGGAGCAACTCATTCAAGATCAATGGGAAGATCTAGTGGGTGATGAGAATACGCAATCAAGTGCTGCTCCAATTTTAAAACATGATAAGTCAAAGCAAGTACCTGCTGTTACTAGGGATAGAAAAGAGCAACCGAGTGAAAGTGATACGTCGTTTATTGATGAAGAAGACATCAGCGATCAAGAAGTGAGTTCTCAAATCGAAGAAGAATCGGGTGAAAGTGGAAAAGTTAAGTTTACCAAGTTAATGGAGGACCTGAATAAAGACACGCTGTTGACGCCCATACAGATTGATCCCTACAAACTACAATATTTTGAAAATCTTGTGATACAAAATAGGGGATTGGTGTCTGGTTTTTTGGGTGCTGAGCAAAATAAAAAAGGTGACTATAAGCTGAGAATCATTGGGTTGGATGAAGCATCAGTTAGCGATCGTTCAAACTTGTTTGGGGTAGAAAATTCTAAATTGTTTATCAAGATCAGGCATAAAAAATTCGATAGGCTACTGGGTTATTATCAGCATAAATTTGATTCTGTTATCATAAACAGAAAAAAGGTTGGCCTAAAGAGATCATTTGAAGCAGGTATGACCTTTTGGAGTCGTTGGTCCTTAGTACCTGTATTGGGTGAAGAATGGTATTTGCTACAAGCCTATTATGACCCAGATAAGTGTTTGGCTATCAAGGAAAATAAGGATCTTAAAGTCAAGACATGCAAAATAACTGAACAAGATCAGCATTGGCGATTTGGCGTGAAAAATGGATCTGGAGAAACTAGAAAGAGAGATCTAGATTTGCCAATATTATAAATCCGTTTATTCGAAAATCATTCTGTAAGGCTACTCTCTTGAGTAGCCAATTAAGCCCACTCCCTAACCTAAAATCTAAAATCAACTCGATTTTTCATTGAAGTAAATAGCTAATTTTAGCTCGATAATTCCAAGGTAAATAATGCCCCTCGTGTGTAGTCTACTATTATTTAATAGTGGGTTAGCTAGGAGGGAATACCCGGAAAATTTTTTCCAAATTAGTTAAAGAGACTATAACTTTGATAGAGATAGAGGTTAGTAAGCGCTCAAAGACTAGCAGGTTTACAAGGAGCTGTATTGAAATGTTGCAAGGACAATCTATGGATTTGTCGGTTGGGCAGAAAGCGTTCTGGTTAGCTTATGTAGCTAGCGAAGAGAAAAATGCTTATCAAGTTAACTTTGCCTGGAATATCCTATCAAAATTTGATGAAACTGCATTTAATCTGGCAGTAAATCATGTAATGGACTGTCATCCATTACTTCGAGCTGCTTTCTCTGAAGATGTTCAAGGGAATCCAAAACTGACCTATGTGAAATCAGAGGATTTTGCTATCGAGCAGGTCAGCCTAAATGAAGATGTACAGCTTACAGACATATTTCATTACTACTCTCACAATTCCTTAGACCTTGAACGAGGCGAAACCTTTAGGTTTAGATTGTTACGGCGGGATAAGAATCCAGATATACTTTTTTTTAGTGTACATCATATTATTATTGATATGTGGTCTATCGCGTTATTCTTTGACGAGTTATCGAGTGCTTATCGGCATCATCAATGTGGCCACGAATTGAGAACCTCTGTAAGCTTCAGCTCATTGCCAACTTATGATGAGTTTGTAAGAAAAGAACTCAGCCGAACTGGTGGGAAAAAATACGAAAACGCAAAAAGTTTTTGGCATAATAAATTAAGTCATGCTGAACCTATACTCAATGTCCCCACTTCATATGCGCGGCCACCGGCTATCAATTATCATGGTGATAGGAAATCCATACTATTAGACAATATTTTAGCTGGTAAGATAGATTGTTTGACTAACGCCTTGGAGGTTAACAGATATTCTTTTTTCCTAAGTATGTTTCAAATCCTGTTGTCTAGGTACGCCCAACAAGATAGCATCTCTGTTTTGACCCCTACGTCGCTCAGAAGACCAAAAGACGCCCATACAATAGGGTACTATG
>JAYPYM010000035.1:12258-20230 GCA_038135915.1 Gammaproteobacteria bacterium | reverse complement strand
ATCCAGTGATTGTTGTAAGTCATCTTTCTAGTACGTCAAAAGCGAATGAATTCATTCAGCACAATCACCTAAATATTAGAGAGTCTCTTTTCAATCAGACCTATCCTTTTCTCAATCTAATTGAGGATATAGGATCTGGTATGGATAAGAGTCGAGGTAAAATTGCGCAAGCTACCTTTTCGCTTTATGATCCCCAGTACTTTCTGAACGGTGATCACTTGGATGTAGACCTTACTGAAGAGGGTAAAGAGCTCTGGTCGTTAGGAGAGATTAAACTTGAGCGTCATGAGTTACGTGCTCAGAATGATGATTCCGATCTTTTTCTAACACTAGCCAATTTTAATGGTCGTTATCAATTAGTGCTTGAGTATAACTCTTCATTGTTTTCATCTCAGTTTGCCGATAATTTTTTGATGCACCTTGTCAAACTGATTGACTCAGTCGTAGCGGATCCAGAGTGTGAACTTAAAAGCCTAAATTATCTTTCAAATTCAGAAGTGTTGATGTTAAAGAAAGTGGGAGGACTTACTAGAGCTAAATGCGAAGCTGAACAACCTACCGCAATTCAATTGTTCGAAAAAATGGTAGATTGTCATCCAGAGAAAATTGCCGTCTATCATAAGAATGACACTATTACTTATGATTTGTTGAATAAAAAAGCCAACTGCTTAGCCAATCATTTGATTTCGTCTGGTATTCAGCGTTCTACTCTTGTAGGTGTGGCTCTGGATCGAACGATAGATATGCTGGTCACAATAATAGCGATTGTTAAAGCAGGGGCTGCATACGTGCCGTTAGACCCTACACAGCCTGCTGAGAGATTGGCTTATATATTTGAAACGGCAGATTTGAGCTATATAATTACCCAGTCGAAACACACAGAAAAATTACCAGCTGCAGATCATCAGTTGTTAATCGACAAGGTTTCATTAGCTGATAGATTGGATAATCCAACAGTCAGTATCAGTACTTCAGATCTTATCTACTGTATTTTTACTTCCGGTTCCACTGGTAAACCTAAAGGTGTACTAGTAGAGCAAAAAGGAATTAATGCACTCATTGAGTTTGCGCAAGATACCTTTCCACCACACGTGCTGAAGAATGTTCTCGCATCTACTTCATTGAGTTTTGATATTCACGTATTTGAGACCTGGGTACCATTAGCTTTGGGGGCAAGTATCACGCTGATAGATTCACCATTAGCGCTATTCGAGCATCCACTAAAATCAAAGGTAACATTTATTAATACTGTACCTTCTGCCGCTCAGGCATTATTGGACCTTGGAGGGCTACCAACGAATGTTCGGGCTTTGGTTCTTGCCGGGGAACCTTTGAGCAGAAAATTAGTAGACGAGCTGTATCTTTCTTCTGAACTTGAAATGGTTTTCAATCTCTACGGACCAACGGAAGATACTGTGTACTCCACTTACTATTTGGCGCACGCGAATGCAAATCACGAGCCCTACATAGGTCGGCCTATACCTGGTTGTTACCTTTGTGTGTTGGATAACCATTTTCGCCCTTTACCGATTGGTGTACCTGGAGAGTTATATTTAAATGGAAGCGGTTTGGCAAGGGGTTATCACGCGCGTGCTGATTTGACAAGCGATCGTTTTGTTTATCTGGATCCGTTTGATACAGGATCGAAAACTCGTATGTATAGAACAGGGGACATTGTTCGTATACTTTCCTGTGGGCATATCGAATATATTGGTAGAAACGATTACCAGGTTAAAATTCGAGGTCATCGTATTGAAATAGAGGAGATTAATTCAGCATTAAGATGCTTGGATTCAGTGGCCGAAGTTGTCACAACAACCTTTGAGAATAACGAAAAGCTTAGAAGCTTGGTGACCTACCTCGTGCTAAAAGAATCACACAATCCAAGTTTGACAGTGTCAGAATTGAGAACACACCTAAGAAGTAAACTACCCGAGTACATGATTCCGAGTGAGTTTCGATTCTTAGATAGGTTGCCGCTTAATACCAATGGGAAAGTTGATATTAAAGCCCTGCCTGCGATTGAAGTAAACACTGTTCATCAAACTGTGAACAACAAAAATAGTTCAGAGAAAAGCTTGCTTCAGAAAGTAAGGAGTGTCTGGGAGCAAGTCCTAGGTAATAGTAGTATCAATAACGATGATAATTTTTTTGATATTGGTGGAACATCTCTTAATCTTGTTAAAGTAAATAAGTTATTAATAGAGAATTATAAGATTAAAGCCAGGGTATCGGACCTCTTTAAGTATCCAACGATTAGTGCGATTACCAGGTTTTTAGAACAGAGTATGGCTAAAAGAAAAGTTAAGCCTACTCGAAAACCTTTAGGCTGTCACGGCTTTTCAAAAGATGCTCAGATAAAAATAGCTGTTATTGGCATTGGGTGCCGTTTCCCTGAAGCCTCTTCACCGGATGAATACTGGGAGAATATCATCGAGAAACGGTCCGGATTGAAAAGGTGGTCTACCAGAGAAATTCTAACTTCAGGTAGAAAGGAAGAAATCACAAAAGAAGATAACTTCATTCCCATTTCAGGTGCAATAGATGGTGTTGATCTTTTTGATGCGAAATTCTTCTCCATGATGCCGAGAGAGGCTCAGATTACTGATCCTCAGCACCGGATCTTTTTAGAATGTGCGTGGCAAGCTATAGAAGATGCAGGCCTAGATCCAGATAATCGAAAGGAACGAATTGGCATTTATGCTGGAGCTGGTGAGTCTCACTATTACAAAGAGTTCATTAGCCATAATCAAACTTTAAAAGACCTAGTTGGTAAATATGCAACCTTCATTGGTAATGAAAAAGACTTTCTAAGTAGCCGAGTCGCGTATTTTTTAAATACGCGTGGGCCAGCTGTGTCAATACAGTCAGCGTGTTCTACTTCTCTCTATGCAGTCCATATGGCTTGTATTGGACTGTTAAATGATGATTGTAATGTAGCGTTGGCTGGTGGTGTATCACTTGGTGATCTAAAAAAAGGCTACAGTTACGAAGAGGGTATGGTTTTTTCTTCAGATGGGCATTGCCGATCTTTTGATCATAAAGCGAGTGGTACTGTACCTAGTCAAGGCTGTGGCGTCGTGGTGTTAAAGCGGTTGGATGATGCGGTGGCTGCGGGAGATAGGGTGTATGCAACCATTGTTGGTTCGGCTGTGACAAATGATGGATCCAATAAAGTTGGGTTCTCTGCGCCTTCAGCAGAAGCGCAGTCTCAAGCGATTATTCAGTCTATGCTGAGGGCAAAGCTGACTTCTGATCAACTTACGTTGATAGAGGCACATGGAACAGCTACAAAGTACGGTGATCCAGTAGAATTAGAGGGGCTTAAGAAGGCTTTTCAAGAAATAGATGAAATGGCATATGGTAATGCATTGAATAACAACAATCATCAAAACAAAAAACCATATTGTGCGATTGGGTCGGTCAAATCAAATATCGGTCATACCGATACTGCCGCCGGTATTGCAGGCTTGATTAAAGCTGTGAAAGCATTAGACCAGAAAGTTCTACCCCCTTCTCTGGATTATGAAATGCCAAATTCGAGTTGTGAATTTGATGATTCACCATTTTATGTCAATAACAAGTTGAGAGAATGGGAGACAGGGTCTGAAAGAAGGTATGCGGGCGTGAGCTCTTTTGGTATGGGAGGTACTAATGCTCATGTTTCTCTCGAAGAGTTTATTCCTAGGCAAAGAAAAGCGAATTATGAGCGTGAAAATGTTTTTCCTTTAACCGCTAAAAATAAGGAATCGTTGTTAGAAATAGCTGCGAGATTGAAGAACTTCTTAAGAGATAAACCGAGTGATGCAAATTATCTATCGGACTTAGCTTACACATTGCAAGTTGGTAGAAAAAATTTTAAAGAAAGCAGCTTCCTTGTTTCCGATAGCGTCAGCGACCTAGTGAATCAGTTGGATGATCAACGTATTCTGATTGAAAATAGTCGTGTGAAGCAAGATGAAAGTGTTCTCCTAATGATGTTTTCCGGTCAAGGTTCCCAGTATCAGGGTATGGCGAAACAACTTTACCAAAGTTTGCCAGATTACAAATCGTTGGTGGATGATTTGATCTATGTTTTCCGATCCAGATATCCAGATGAATATATAGATTATGAAGAATCAGACCTCTTAGCTCGAAATCAGAGTGTCAATGAAACTCAAGTATCGCAAATTAGCCTATTTATTCTTGAGTATAGTATTGCTAAGTTATTCAATCGCTACGGGATTGAGCCCCATGTTATGATTGGTCATAGTGTCGGAGAGTATGTTGCCGCATGCTTAGCTGGTGTGTTTGACGTGGCAGATGCTATGTTCTTGTTAGTACGTAGAGGTAAGCTCATCCAGAGTTTACCGAAAGGTTCGATGATCTCTGTAAAAATGACTGAGTCCGAAGTTTCGGCATACCTGGAGGAAAATCAACTTTCTCATGCTGTTGACATAGCTGTTATTAATTCAACAAATAGATGCAGCCTTTCCGGCGAATCCTCTACTCTCGAAGCATTGAAAGATAGTCTGTTGAATGATGGGTTTGATGCAAGGCTAGTATGCGTGTCACATGCATTTCATTCTTTCATGTTAGAGCCTATTTTAGAATCATTTCGGGAGGATCTAGAATCAGTTAGTAAGCATCCACCTAGTATTCCGTTGCTGTCAAATGTGACAGGAACGTGGTTAACCGATTCGGAGGCAACCTCCAGCGATTATTGGGTAACCCATCTAAGACAGACCAATCGTTTTGCAGATGGGCTAAGCGTGCTTTTTAACGAGGAAACTAAGTTGTGTTGTTTAGAAATCGGTCCCGGGAAAAGCCTATCTACTTTTGTTAGGCAGCATAAGGATTACCCTGAGGGTTGTACAGTAATTAACAGTTTGCCAGGCCCAAAAGATATCACGGGTGACATTCAACAATTATTTCAATCCATCGGTAGGCTTTGGCAAGCAGGGATTGATATTGATTGGAGATCTTTGCATCAAAATGATCCTCAGAAAACTGCGTTGCCTTCATACCCATTAAATAAACAATCATATTGGTTAAAGCCGGAAGATAATCATAATAAACGGGATGTAAATGATTCTGACAGTACTCAGTCGAAGAAAGAAAATAATGGTCAGTCTCACTGTCCCTTACGGGATAAGTTAGTTGCTATATGGCAATCTTTTTTATCCTTAGACGAGATTGACGAGCATCTAGATTTCTTCTCGCTAGGTGGTGATTCTCTATCTGCCTTGCGTTTAATCAAGCATATCAATGAATCTCTAAACCTATCATTAGGTTCGAACGCCTTGATACAATACCCAACCATTTCGCGCTTGTGTGATCATATAAAGGTATCACCTAGTTTAGCGGACTTTTCAGATCATATTGTTAGGTTGCATTCAGGCACATCTGGAAATTTATTTCTTATTCATCCAATTGGGGTCGCAGGGCACTTATACTTTTACCGTGATCTGATACAAGCTTGGCAGCCGGATGTTAACATATACGGCCTATCGCCTCGAGGCTATGATGGTAAAGAAGCTGCGCTCGATAACATTGAAGACATTGCTGCCCTTTATATGGATGACATTCGTAAGATACAACCTAAAGGACCTTATCTATTAGGTGGGGCTTCTTTCGGAGGTTTGGTTGCTTATGAGTTATCGCAGATTTTTAAGCGAAAGGGAGAAGAAGTAGCATTTTTGTTTATGGTCGATACACCTAGCCCAAAACAGATCAAACCTGTGTCATCCATTACAGATATGTTAGTGTATTTATTGCATCAGATTCCACTAGATGCCGGCAAACTTGTAAAGCTTGAAAAAGATCCAGAGATGCTAGTTGCTGAAATCAAGAAAGTCGCTGAGAAACATCAGTTACAAGCTCACATTCCGCCTGATTTTAACCTTCATTATCTTCAATCCACCAGAGCTTATTTTAATGCGCTTACATCTTATGATCCAGAGGCTTATGAAGGTGATATAGTTTATTTCAAGGCAATTGAAGAAATGCATAACTTTCCGAGCTACTGTGAAATGGGTTGGATTAGATTGGCGAAAAAAGGCGTTAATCTTTATTCCATTCCCGGGAATCACGTAACGATGAATTACAACCAAAATGCGAGAAGAATTGCTTCGTACATTCAGCGAGAGTTAGGTGACCGTTTAAATTAAACCAGTTTTTATTAGAGGGGACGCAAGATGTCAAACATTGAAAAAATAGATAGAGATCAAATATTGTCTGGAATCTATCAGGTCATTGATGAAATAAATGAAACCTTCCAAAAAAAGGAAAACCTAGAAAAAAAAGAGAGCACTTCACTAATAGGAAATCAATCCACGTTAGATTCTCTGGGTTTGGTTCATTTGATATCTGGCATTGAAGACTGGATCGAAGAAGCTTATGACATCGTGACGGTTGTTGCTGATGAAAACTCAGTATCTGGTGATGTTAGTCCATTCAAAACAGTCTCCACTTTAGCAGAGCATATTCTTGCTAAGTTAGATAAAGAAATGGAAAATAAATAATCAATGGAAAAACCAGTGGTACTGATTACAGGTACCAGCCAAGGCTTAGGACTTAGCTTGGCTGAGTATTACTTGAGTAAAGGTGAGCGAGTCATTGGTTGCAGTCGTGGGAAAAATGAATCGATCAACAACCAAGACTACCAGCACTTTGAGGTAGACGTCGGTTCAGAGCAATCGATAGAAAATATGTTTATGAAGATCAAGAAGAATGGTCAGCAGATTGGACTATTGGTAAATAATGCTGGGATTGCTCATAAAGGCTATGTGTTGAGACTAGCCCAGGAGGAGATATCTAATGTGCTCACTGTTAATACCATTGGGAGTATACTGGTCTCAAGGTATGCCTATAAAAATATGAGAAAGTTTAAATGTGGCAATATTATCAATATTTCTTCTTTGCATACTTCTTTAGCGATAGAAGGCGCGTCTGTTTATGCAGCTTCAAAATCTGCTCTGGAGCAATTTACCAAATCTATGGCCAAGGAGGTTAGCGCTGAAGGTATTAGGGTAAACAGTGTTGCACTTTCTATTGTTGAAAATACCGGCATGGCGGCGGAACTGGATGAGGCTATGCAAGAAAAAATTCTTAATCAAACATTTATACAACGTTCTATCAGTGTGAGAGAAGTGGTACATGTCATAGATTTCTTAAGGTCTGAGTTTGCTTCATCAATAACAGGTGAATGCATACACCTTGGGGGTGTTTAGTGGAAATTGAGATCCATCAGATAACCAATGGCCCGTTAAAGCAGCACTGTTATATCGTTGAACATCTTTGTGATGATAAGATTGCCTCGGCCTTGATTATCGATCCAGGTTCTGAGCCTGGCCTAATTATCGATCACTTAACAGAGCATCAACTTCAGCCTATAGCTATCTTGAATACGCATGGTCACTATGACCATATTGGTGCGGTTAAAGCATTACAAGTTCATTATGATTTGCCCTTTTTTATTCACCGAAAGGAAGAGAAGTTGCTGAGGCGAGCCAACCTTTACGCTTCATTTTTTGAGAGTAAAGAAAAGATCGAAATACCGGATAGCATTTCATACTTTGATGAAGATTTATTGGATCTCCAACTGTCTGAATTTAATATTCGTATTATAACAACACCAGGACATACGCCTGGCAGCGTTTGTTTTTTGTTAAATGATGATTGTTTTTCTGGGGATACTTTATTTAAAGGGAATATTGGTCGTACAGATTTACCTGGTGGTAATAAGATTGATCTGTCCAACTCAGTTGATGAGCTACTAGCCCTTGATGAAAGCGTCACTCTATATCCTGGACACGGATCGGTTACGACGATTGGAGCTGAAAGGGATTTTCATAAGCTCAACAAGGGGTCTTTGAAAAATGCTGGCTAAGATTGAAGATATCGCTTACTCGTTACCGACAAATATCATAAAGAACGAGGACTTGGCAATAGAGAATCCGAATTGGGATATGGACAATTTATATGGTTATAG
>JAYPYM010000035.1:1164-12248 GCA_038135915.1 Gammaproteobacteria bacterium | reverse complement strand
GTGGTGTTTCACAAAGACATATTGCAGAAGAGGGTGAAACAGCACTAGATCTAGCCGATCAAGCTTGTATGAAGCTATTTTCAAAACACCCTAAACTTAAGGATTCTGTGAATGTACTGCTATTTTGTACTCAAACACCAGACCATTGGATACCATCCAATGCATGTATTTTGCATGGGCGATTGGGGCTATCAGATGCTGTGTCTGCCTTCGATTTAAACATGTCCTGTTCAGGCTACATCTATGGCCTAGAAATAGCGCGTAACTATATCCTTTCTGGTAGTGCGGAGAATGTATTGCTCATTACTGCTGATACTTATAGTAAGTATATTCATCCTAATGATCGAGCTACTAGGGTTCTATTTGGTGATGGTGCTGCAGTGACCTGGATTACCAAAAGTGATACGAGTGCGGGGATTATCGATGTTCAATGTGGTACTCAGGGGAAAGATTTTGATGCAGGTATAGTGCCGGCGGGTGGTTGTCGGATGCCCTTTAATTCAGAAACCAGTGTTGAGTTTGAGGATAGGAGTGGCAACATAAAAACTAAGCAGAATCTACATTTGGATGGTATTAGAATTTTCCTTTTTACTAAATCTAAGGTGCCAGGCCTTGTTAAAGATATGCTAAGTAGAAATAGCATGTCTGTAGGTGATATTGATAAATATGTATTCCATCAAGCGAGTTTAAGTATACTGCAGTCAATTGCAAAATTTATTGGGCTCGATCAGCATCAAACGATTAATACATTGGAGAAAATTGGTAATACAGTCTCTTCTTCTATTCCCATTACACTTGCGATAGGTTTTGAAAGTGAACAAATCAAGAAAAATGATAAGATTATCCTGGCTGGCTATGGAGCTGGCCTTTCTTGGGGAGTTGCGCTCATTAATGTTTGAATGATTTTGGTGTTCTTATGTTAGACAATTTAATAAATAGTTTTTCATCTCAACATGATAAAGTAGCAGTCGTTTTTGGTCCTTATGAAGTGACTTATAGCCAATTAATTGCAGATATTGAGAGCAGATATTTAAGCATTAAACACAAGGTTTTGCCTGGTATGGTTGTAGTTATTCAGGGAGATTTTACCCCCACTACAATTGCGCTATTAATTGCCCTGCTAAAACATAATACGATCGTTGTACCCGTTTCTCGAGAGGCAGAACCGCATGAGCTAAGTCATGTCCTAGCAATATCTCAGGCTGCATTAGTCTTCAACATCGAAACCGATGAGCGCGTTGTTGAAAAAGATATTCCTAATGTGGCTAAACATCCGTTGTATGCAGAATTATCTAGAAACAATGAGCCGGGAATGGTTTGTTTTACTTCTGGATCTAGTGGTGTGCCAAAAGGAACCTTGCACGCAGTAAACCGGCTGCTTACTAGGTATAAGAAATCTCGACCGAATAAAATCATGTTGAATTTTCTTTTGTTTGACCATTTAGGTGGATTGAACACAATGTTTCATATTCTATCAAGTGGCGGTACTCTAGTCGGCCTGCAAAACCGATCACAAGACTATGTGTGTTCTATTATGGAGAAGTATCGAGTACAAGTGTTACCAACATCTCCAACTTTTTTAAATATGCTGTTGTTAAGTGGATTGCATGAAAAATATGATCTTTCTCACCTGGAGTTAATTACTTATGGTGCTGAGCCAATGCCTGAATCAACTTTGTTGAAGCTTAATGATATTTTTCCTAAGGCAAGCTTTCTGCAAACCTATGGGTTAATTGAAGTGGGCTCTATTTCCACTCGCTCAAGGGCAGGGAATTCACTTTGGATTAAATTAGGTGTTAAAGGAGAGCAATGGCGTGTTGTGGATGGTATTCTTCAGATAAAAACAACAGCAACTATGCTGGGTTATCTAAATGCACCAAGCCCGTTTACTGAAGATGGTTGGTTTATTACTGGGGATCGGGTAGAAGAAGATGGCGAATATTTGAAGATTCTTGGTAGGGCGTCTGAAATGATTAATGTTGGAGGGGAAAAAGTATTCCCGGTGGAAATAGAAAATGTCATTATGAGTATGGATGATGTAGAAGAAGTCACTGTTTTTTCTTCACCTCATCCTATTATGGGTAAAATGATTTGTGCGAGTGTTCGTCTGAAGTTAAATGAGGCGCCAACAGATTTTAAGAAAAAATTGAAAAAATACTGTTATGGTAGATTGGCGCCCTTTAAGGTGCCGTCAAAAATTTATCTCTCAGCTGAAAAACATTTTAGTCCTCGTATGAAGAAGGATAGATTCAATGTGATGAATAGAGCTAAATCGTCATAATTGGCGATGATGAATTATTTAAATGTTGCTCTTGCACCAATCACTAAACTGACACCCGGTCCACTTTCTAAGTATGAACCTCTTTTCAGATTGCTTAAGTCGGGTTGTAGAGTGCTTTCGTCAAATATATTTTTAATGGTTGCACTTAATTCTATATCGCCTATTTTTCTTTGGGCGTGTAAGTTAGCTAAATATAGAGGGTCAAGACCGTTTCTTGCGCTCATAGACTGAACAGAAAAACCAACTGTATCTTGATGGTTAATGTCATATGATATGCCTAATACTGCTGTAGCCCTTGGGACCAGCTTAGTCAGAGGATCGTTAGCAATAGTTTCATTGCCAGATTGCACTAACCCAAGGTTAGCAAAGATGGTGTTTCGTTTTCTCTTCCTTTGATAGTCAAGCTCTAACCCATAGCGGTAGAAGACTCTGCTATTTTGGAAAGTAATGACCCCAGAGTTAATGACTCTTTCTATAAAGTCATGTGCTTCCATATAGTAGGCATTAGCGACAAATAAACTGTCGTTCTTATGATGTGTATAAACCAAATCAGTTGTTCTAATGGATTCGGCTTCTAGGTCTGGATTTCCAGTTAAGAGAGGCGGTACTGTTAGATATTGTTGCAAAAAGCTTGGTGCGTTAAAACCCTCAGCATATAATAACTTTAAAGATTGTGAATCATTTATTGAGTATATAGCTGAAAATCTAGGTGTTGTCTTTTCGCCGCTGACCTCGTTGTTAGTATATCTTGCACCGACTAAAAATCTTAGTTTCTCTAAATTAAAATCTAATTGAGCAGAGAAAGAGCGTTCAAATAGGCTTTGTGAACTCATTAGGTCAAGTATTTTGGTGTCGGTATCTACATTAAAAAATTGATAGGAGGAGGTAGATCTTTTTTCAATCTCATGTAGCAAAAATAAGGATACCTGTTTGCCTAGTTCTAGAGTAAGGTCGCCACCTGCTCTCCATCGGTAACTTGCTGCGCCATCATTATGAAATTGATATTTCCCTGGAACGGCAATACCAGCTTGGTTATCCACCAATAGTTTCAAATAATACTGATTGTAGTCTGCATAGACATTTGCCTGAAAGTTATCCTGATTGACCTTTCTATTGATGTGAAATAGCGAGCCATGGTGCTCTATGTTCGAATCGCTAAACACTGTTTGATTGCCAACCAAGCCACCAAGATCTGATTCAAACAACTGATACATGATATGAGTATCTTGGTTGTTATATCGGAAGAGCGCTGATGTCCTTCTTTCGCCTAGACCAATTTTTCCAGAATCAGGCAAACCTGTCTGGGAGGGAAATGATGTTGCTGTTGGTGCTCCGCTAGTAAACCCCTCATAGGCTTCACCTTCTTGAATCTCGTAACTGACTGAAAAGCTGTGTTTCTCACCCAGATCATGGTGGATGTAACCATTATGGTTAATGAGGCCATTTGTGTCCGCTGCAATACTTAAGTCAGCACCTGATTCATTTTTTGTGATGATGTTTATCACCCCTGAAGATGCTTTATTCCCATGGTAAACTGCGCCAGGTCCTCGTATCACTTCTACGCGGACAATTGACTCCATTGGTATGCCTTGCATCGGAATATCCGAATGTGAAGGCATGAAATAGGGTACATCATTAATTAATAACAATACTTTATGATTAAAGGCCTCGTAAATACCACGAACTGAGACCACGGTTGATCCATATGAGTTAATGACCGAAATGCCTGGAATGGAGGAAAGAAGCTCTTTTAGATTTCTAACGCCCATTTTTCTCAGGTCAGCAGTGTAGTATGTGGATACGACAGCAGGTGTATTTGGGATCAGTTCTGGTTTTGATGAGGCAATGGATGCACTAATGTCGAGCAGTTCTTCCAGTGTTGAATCAACTACGTCTTCAACTGAGAAATCTGACTGTTCTGATATTGCGCTTACTGGAAATAAGCTTAGTATCAGGCATAATAGATTTTTTAAATTCCTTTTTAACACATCAGTAGTTTCCACTAAATTTATGCGGTATAACGAAAGCATAGACATAAAGCTCAATGATGTGAATATTGGGATCATGGATTAAGCTTAAAAAAGGAGTTCTTTTTATGTTGGTTAACTGCTGGGAATAAACTAATTGAGCTTAGTGCTTGAAAGACCTGTAATGGCTATTTTTGTTGCAAAGCTGGTATCTCTGTTTTTTTGTTTGCTGGCCCCAAACATATTGTTTGGGGCAGAAGAAAAGCAGCTGCTTATTAAAGCAGGGATTATTTCAAAAGTGCCAAACTTCGTTAAGTGGTCTCCGAAGAAAGAATGTATTGACGATACACGGGTTCACATACAGGTATTGGAAAATGATCATGTATATAAGAACCTAAAGTTATTAGCGTCTCATTCTCCAACGAAAAAAAGAAAGATTGAGCTATCAATGATAAATCATATCAACCAGGCGGAAAGTTATAGTTTTGTATACTTGACGAAAAACCATGTTGATCAATTACTGAAGAATATAGATTTTATTAAGAACAACTCTGTCTTCATCATAGGGGATGGGCTCGATTACCCTATGAATGGACTACATTTGAATATTTATACTGAAAAGAAAAAGCTCAGATTTGAATATAGTCATTCAAATCTTATGTCTACGGATTTTCTCATCAGTCACAAGTTACTAAAGTTAGCTCGAAGGAATAAGTAGATCAAACAGGTAGGCGTTTTTAATCAGATTAGGTTGACGTTTTTTCTGGTTTTGTTTTAAATTATTTTTTTTGCAAGGTTGCTACACAGTATATATGTTGATTTAAAGCGCTAAGCTTAATATCGACGTTTCTAAAAAATTCCCAATCGTTGCTTAAATGTTCGAGTTTGAAACGATAAATAGGTATATGTTCATGATCAATGTCAATTGTTTCTTCTACAAACCAGCTGAATTCAGCGTCTAAGAAATCTAGGTATGCCATTTTTATCGGAGAGAAAGCTTTGAAAAAACTTTCTTTAACAGAAAATAGATATTTAGCAATGACTGGGTTATTAAGGTTCAGTATTTCGTTTTTAGTGCAGATATGCTGAATTAAGTTGTTTTCTAAAGGTATATTTTCTTCTACGTCAAATCCGATACTGCAATAGTTTTTTGACAGAGTAACTGCAGCGATACAAATGTTGTTGTTATGACTAATGCTGCCAACGACACCCAGAGGCCAGTCAGGAGATCGATCCGGCTTTACGCTAATTGCCTCAGGTTGTTGCCCAAGTAGTAATTTTATTGCTCTTTTTGCTGAATTACGACCGGCTCTAAATTCTTTTTTTCTTTTTGTGATGGCTTTGTTTATTTGATGTTCTTCAAGCTCGGATAGGCTGGTCTCCCAATCCGTTTCATTAGCCATCTGCACAACGATGTTTTTCGGAAAAAGGTATTTTGATAGGGAGTAGAATGAGCTTTCAACACTCGAGTTCGTATACAGCATATATCATTAGAATACTAATCGTTCACGAATTTTAAGGGCTTTTATGCTTATTTATAATAGGTTATTCATCGGGTTTATGTGAAGGTAAAGCGTTTATGCTATTCAGATGTCATTTTTTTGAATAATAACTAAACTAGTTAACTGGTCAGCATTTGGTTGCATAAAATTTGCCTCTAATGAACGACCGGCGTGCAGTATTTCTGTGAGTGATTCATTGGTGGAGTAAGTTGCGCGGTTATGTTGATGATCAATGCTGGTGATCGAGATAGATTTAAAACTAAGACGGTTTTTGGTAAGTAAGTTAACCGCTTTATAGAAACTTTCTTTTATTGAGAAAATTAGGCTGATGTTAAAAGTAGCATGGTGGGGGCCTAGTTTTTCAATGAGTTCTTCTTCGTCTTTGTTCACAATACGGCGCTTAATTCGGTTAATCGTTTTTTCAGATATCATATTCTCTATATCAATACCTATTGAAATATGAGGTGATTGATGTGCTATGGCTACCGCTGAATAACTCGTATGGCTAATGGAACCTGAAAAGCCTTTCGGCCATATAGGTGGCTTATTTGGTTTGATATCTATCATACTGGCTGGACAACCAGCATGCTTCAGTGCTTGCTTTGCACAGTAACGACCTGCTAGGTATTCCGCTTTTCTTTTGACGATTGCATTGCTGAGTTGATTGGGTAGCTCGATACCTAGCTTTTCGTACATTTCATTCGTATAGTCGGCTGGGTCGTATTCACAATAAATGATTGGCGTGTCGATATGTTTAAAATTGATGGCTTGTGTTTTGTAAATATACTGTTCCTTTTTTTTCATGAAAACCTAGCCTGTATTATCAGGCGTATGATTAGTATTGCCCTCTAAAAAGTAGACAAGGGCAATGACTTGAGTAATGGAAACGTAAAGCTCCTGTGGTATATTTTCCCCAAAATTAAGCTGGTCTAAGTGTTTGGTGAGTTGGGTGTCTTTTACAACAGGTAGGTCGATTTGTTCAGCAAGAGTTAATAGACTGTTGGCTACCATACCTTCACCAGAAGTCGCAACGAAGGGTACATTTTCCCCTTGGTATTCTAATACGACTGCTTTTTTTGAGGGTTTCGTTTGGTTGGATTTCATTCAAGTCTCTAAGTTAATTAATTTACTTTGGCAAGAGGTGTTAGACACTTTTCGTGTGCCCATATGCGTTCGAAATTGATTTAACTGCATTCCATTTCGCTTAAAGTGGTTAATGAGTATTTTTCTTTGTTCATTAATGCGTTGCAGTGTATCTGAGTTTGGGGACCAAAGATGTAACTTTACCCTATTGTGGTCATGAAGTGCTAGCTCAATGAATATGTCACCTAGCTTTTTCAAAGAGAAGCCCAAGTGCACTAGCCAAAGGATTCCTTCTTTTTTGTGCTTTTGGTTTTTTGTTCGTTGTTCTATAGCAAGCGTGACTTGATCAAATTCATTGTCTAACTGTATCGGAATATCCATGTAAAGCAACTTTTTATTATGATCTTCGACGTGTTCTGTTTGGGACTGAATAAAATGTAATTGGTTTCTAGAAATACTGCCCACAGTTGCTCGTACAAGAACCGACAAGATGTTATCTAACCAGGAAGTTGGATTTAGTACCGGGTTTCCACCTAGATTGATGCTTGGTATAGAGTGAGGGATATTTGATCTGAGTTCACTCAGATCCTTATGTAGTAATTGGCTGTTTGCAATCCTATAGCTTTTCCAGTTGGTCATGAGGTGTTGGTGTAATGTTACTAACCAGGGTGTGTTGTTAGGCGGTAAGGTGAGTTGTTTAGCTAGAAGGGTCGGTTTTAGTAATGCGCCATGTTCTGGCTCGGATAATCTAACCTGGTGATTAAGTCTATCTAGTATGTCAGCTGGTATCGTTTTGAGGCTTGATATAATCAAACTTTGTTTCAATAGCTTGGTTTGTGCAACAGGAAACTGGGTTATCATTTTTTTTAAGTCAAGATGAAGTTCTTCAATTTGCTGAGGTGAATTAACTAACGGGCTCAAGCGTGCGTTTGACGTTTTTATCATACTGTTCGATGAAATATCTGAGGCATTCGGTGTAGTGTGAACCCTCCTAACTTTGCCTTCGCTATCATTTGGATTCTGACTAAAGTTTAAATGTGTGCTTATTTCTTTACGCACCATTGAGCCTAATTGTTTTAGAGGTGCTAGGTTACTAGATATAAAAGCTTTTTGGTTTTTATCCAACGCATATAATATGTCTGTCAATAATTTTGGGCTTAAACTAATGGGCAGTAAGCCTCGAACTAGCGAGGGTGCGAGTGTTTGTTCTGCGGACGTTGATGAGGGTTGGTTGAGTAGGGTAAAACTATGCAATATGGGTTGTTTCCTTGTTGTAGATTCTGAAACCCCAACAGAAAGCGCCAGTCTCTGTCCTAGCAATAACCGTTTGTCAGTAATAAACTTGATTGGCTCATCAAATTTATAGCTTTTGGCTATTATTTCAAAAAGGCTTTTAGGCGTCTCTCCTATTGCTTTTAGCTGCTCAATCAGCTGAGATTTCGAACCTCCTGTGATTTGATTCACCTCTGACACAACGCCAGGTACTATTTTGTTTGTGCTAAGATGCTCAGCTGTCTGGTTTGCTTTGGTTTTGTTCACGTTTTGCGCCGCCTCCTGAGTTGGAGGTTGCTTAGTGAATATTTCTGGTGAACTTTGAGGTGATACTGGTATCATCGATACAACCTAATGCTTTTAACATAAATTATAGGTGTTTTTAAGAACATGTATTTGGAAGTCTCGAATTTATCTTATCGACATGATAACCGAGTAATATTCGACGGTGTTTGCCTTTCAATGGATTCTGGTGAAGTACTCTGGGTAAAAGGAGGCAATGGTCATGGTAAAACCACATTGCTGAGAGTATTGGCCGGGTTTTATAGTAATTTTAAGGGCAATATTCGTATTGCTGGTAACCAATACTCACACTTCGAATATCAAGGTATACCAAAGATGGTGTATATTGGCCATGAGAATGGTGTTCACCCCAATTTAACGGTGATTGACAATTTGAAGTCTCTGGTGGGGTTGAGCCTAGGTCTAGGATGGTTCAACGATGAACGTATCATAGAGCATGCTTTGAATGAAGTGGGCTTAAATGGGTTTGAAGATCGATTTGCGCATACGCTGAGTGCAGGTCAACGTAGGCGCATTGGGCTTGCTCAACTGGTTCTATCTACAAATAAAGATGCTGATCAGCCGGTTGTTTGGGTGCTCGATGAACCTTTTAATGCCCTTGACGAGAAGGGCATCTCTTGGCTGCGTCGAATGTTATCTCTACATGTGGATTGTGGTGGTTTGGTTATTTTCACCAGTCACCAATCTGTTATTGAGCAATTGCCTGTAACAGTGTTAGAGCTTGCTAACTTCAAGCCATCCACCAGCCAGTTTCTAGTAAATGAGTTTGAAGGTTAATGGAGTCCTTATGTTAGCGGCCTATTTTAAAGGTTTTCAACTGATTTGGATGCGAGAATGGACCCTTGCTCGAGCAAATAAAGTGGACTGGTTTAATGCGCTTATTTTTTTTGTAATGTGTATTTCTATTTTGCCCATTACCCTTGATGTGCAACAGTTAGATTTGGCCCACATTGCGCCGAGTATGATTTGGATCGTCACATTATTATCCTTTATGTTGTCTGCCGACCTCTGGTTCAAGTTGGACTTTGAACAGGGCTATTTGCACCAGTGGCTTATCTCTCCGTTTCCCGTTTTTTTACTGGTTATTGCTAAGGTGTTTGCTCATTGGTTTTTTGTTGGTGGTGGTATACTATTGGCCACACCATTTGTGGCTGTGACAATGAATTTGTCTATTTCCGAGGTCGGGCTAATATTGGCCACACTAATATTGGGGACTTTGGTAATGGCCTTTGTATGCGCGCTAGGTGCAGCTTTGACTTTGAGCCTGAGACAGGCTGGTGTTTTATTGGTCATTATTAGTATGCCGTTAAATGTGCCCGTTATTATTTATGGTACCGGACTCTTGAATCAGTTCGATCAGGGCCTTTCACTGTCTGGTGGTTTTCTGATTTTAGCTTCGATTGTGTGTGCAACTATTACATTCATGCCATTTGCAATAGCGACTGCACTGCGCATTAGTATTGAATAGCATTTGAGCAACCGCTTATAGCTGGTAGATTGGGGAGAAAAAAATGTGGCAAGCTTTTAAAAAGTGGTTCCATCAAATGGGCTCACCGATATTTTTTTTTCAGGGCATGAAATCTTGGGAGTTTTATTTGGGCTGGTTGAGCTTTTTAATGATCATGATTGCGCTCTTATGGGGTCTGTTTTATGCCCCGCCAGATTATCAGCAGGGTGATTCTTTTCGAATCATTTACATTCATGTGCCTTCTGCCAGTTTGGCGATGACCATGTATGCGAGTATGGCGATAGCTTCTGGTATATTTTTAGTTTGGCGGATAAAAATGGCTGATATGATAGCCGAAGCATGTGCGCCTATCGGGGCGAGCTTTACCTTCTTAGCCTTAGTATCTGGTGCGATATGGGGAAAGCCGACTTGGGGTACTTGGTGGGTATGGGATGCGCGCTTGACGTCTATGTTGATTTTATTATTTCTCTATTTGGGTGTTATCGTATTGAGAGAAACGATGACAGTGGGTTTTAGATCCAGTAGAGCAGCTGCATTGTTAGCAATTATAGGGCTAATAAACCTGCCGATTATCAAATACTCTGTTGATTGGTGGAATACACTTCATCAACCAGCCACGTTTAAAATGACTGAAAAACCCAGTATGCCTCCGGAGATGTGGATCCCATTATTGATCTCTGCGCTAGGGCATTACCTATGGGCTGGGTGGGCAGTGATAAGGTTAGCAAGAATTAAGATTATAAACCGAGAGTCGGACAGCAAGTGGTTTGCTGAGTGGCTGGACAATCGATCATCAGCATAATTGAACATCTGGCGAGAGAAAACATGATTGAATCACTGACTGTTATAGAAAAGCTAAAAATGGGTCATCATGGTCTTTATGTATGGTCTGCATATTTTATTTATGGTGCCATCCTTGTCGGTTGGAGCATCAGTCTTAAAAATGCTTTTCGGTTAAAGATACAGTCGCTTAAAAAACGGCGACAGAGGATAACAGCTTACGAGAACCTTGCATTACAAGCAGGTTCAAAAACTGAGACAGAACAGGACTAGTGGAGATATAAGAATGAGGCCAGTGCGCAAAAAACGTTTATTTGCGATTATTTATATTTTGCTGGGCATGGGCCTAGTCACCACTTTTGTGTTGATGGCTATGAAAGAGAATTTGAACCATTTTTATACGCCCACACAGATATCCAATGGAGAAG
>JAYPYM010000035.1:0-1154 GCA_038135915.1 Gammaproteobacteria bacterium | reverse complement strand
GGGTGGTATGGTGAAGGATAATACTGTCGAGAGGTCTGAGGCGTCACTGGAGGTAAACTTTGTGGTGACTGATTTTGAGGCAGATGTACCAGTCGTTTATGAAGGGATTTTGCCTGACTTATTTAGAGAGGGGCAGGGTGTTGTTGTGATAGGTGAATTAAATGAAGCAAATGCCCTGGTGGCTAATCAAGTACTGGCCAAGCACGATGAAAACTATATGCCGCCTGAGGCAAAAAAAGCACTCGAAGCAAGTGGGCATTATAAGCCGCCAGTGGAAGACTCAGCGCCTGGTTTGAACTAAGTAATTTATTTTTGACGTCAACATTTTAGATTATCAATATTTATATAGTGATTTGGTATCGGTTATTGCTTACTTTTAGTTTGTAAGTTTGCTGACTATTATTGTTGAATGAAAGAAAATCTGCTAACTATGTTGGCTGTTTTTCTACAGTGGTTTGCTAGCGAAAGTATCGTCTTGACCCGGGATTAGATTTCAATATGAATACTGAAAAAGTTGTATTTGCTTTCTTTATCGTTTTAGCCTTAACCCTTAATTTTGGTTTTTTTCTCGGCGATATGACTGAAATCTCCCATCATAATGTATATGAGCTATTTGCCGCATTAGTTGTCAGTTTGATAGCTACTGTAATGAAATTTGGGGACAGAACTCATTTGGGTGCTATGCTGCTTGCCACTAGTTTGGTAGCAGATTTACAGCTTATTATGGCAGCTGTTATATGGGGCTTTTCCTCAAATGTTAGTGGCTCAGGCATGAGTGAACAAGCAATTGCCAGCATTGTTTCTTTATCTGGTGGTGCTTTATTGGCTAATCTATTATCCGCTGTATTATTGACCGTTGAAACCATTTTAATTCGACGCTAACTTAATTCGACGTTAACAATGAATTACATTGCATTTTTAATACTCCGTCGCTTAAGAACCCCTCTAATTGCGCTCATTATCGTCTACTCCATATTAGTGTTGGGATATGTTTTGATTCCAGGAGAGGACTCAAACGGTGATGCATACCGCATGAGCTTTATGAATGCATTTTACTTTGTTAGCTTCATGGGCTCCACCATTGGGTTTGGGGAATTACCTCACGCGTTTACACCGATGCAAAGATTTTGGACAATTTTTGCTATCTATGCATC
>JAYPYM010000034.1:15115-24944 GCA_038135915.1 Gammaproteobacteria bacterium | reverse complement strand
GTTAATACCTGATATAATATCTCGAATGTCATGAACGAGTTGATTAAAATGATCTGAGACTTCTTTAAACTCATCCTCATTAGGCACCACAACTTTTATGTTTAGATTCCCTTGATCCATTGAAGAAAGCGCGAGTAATATTTTATCTAGAGGTATTTTAATCTGTTCATATAACCACCTACCAATCACCATTACAAACACCAACAAGACTACGCCTGCTATCACAATCAAAATGGAATTCTCATCAATAATACTAAATACTTCGGATTTTGCTTGCCTCAGAAGATCAGTATTAACACGACGCAGATCTTCCAAGTCCATAGATAAGCCTTTTAGATTACTATCTATTTGAGCAAGCAATTCAACAAGTGCTTGCTCAAGATTCATCATCTGTTCGTAAGAGCGATAAAAGCCCTGTTCATTTTCTAACTCATAGATTAGAGAATCAATGCTAGCCTGGTAATCATCCCACTCATCACTATCGAATACTTCCTCTTCGTCTAATTCACTGACAGAAACATTCAAAATTTCTAGTATTGAAGCCTGAGAGGTGCCTATTTTATCTAAAATATTCTTACTCGGTTTAGCAAAAAGTCCGAGATAGTCGATTTTTAATTGATTCATTGATTCCAGATTTTTATAGAGTATCTGTGTATAACCCATATCACTCCGATCACCATCTTCATTAATCAGAAAAATGGAAGCGCTTTTAAAATCTTCAAATATTTGAATAAAAGAGAAGGTACGATCTGATATTTTTTGTTGTTCTTTTATCCATAAAACCTTTAAACCTAAAATGTCTAAAGATTTTTTCTCAATTGAAAAAACACCTTTTTCAATTTTTAAAAGCACTGAATTTAATTGAGAGAACTGATCAGCACTCTCTTTCAAGTCCCCAAGCCCTGTTTTTATTGCAGATAGCCTTGTAGCCATACCCTGTTCTAACAACTGCGATTGTGAAACATCCTGCAGATTAGTCACATTTTGAGTGAGTAATGAAAAGGCTAAAGCGTCACTTAACAAACCGCTTGCCGCTTCAGACATCGGCAGTATATTATCACCTACATGACTAAAGTGACCTCTAATAAAGTGGAGTGAGTAAATATTCCAAAGCTGAACGCCAACAACACTCACCATTACTAGAGCAAGTACAACTGAAAGCTTTTTACTGACTTTTGTTTTGTTCAATCGCTTCATAGTTTTTTCAATCGAGCGCTGTTTCTTAATTTCATCATATCAATTGAAGAATTTTACAAAACTAATAAAGAAAGCACTACTTTCTCGTGACAGAAACCTCACCTTTTTCTTGCCCTTTCTTGATTAGTTTTGCAGTTGCACTTCCAGATTGAATGTCGAGAACCAGCTTATCATAGCTGGGAAATAGCAAGCCAACTTTTACTGTATCGCTTGGTACTTTGAATATATACACATCTTTCAAGCCATCTTTTTTAAATTCAAACGCTTGATACACGCTATTGGGTATTTCAGCAAAATATGCTCTCATCTTCGGGTGAATCTTACATCTCATCCGTAAAAAAGATTCAGCTGGAAAGTCGACTGTGGACATTTGATTTGCTCCCGGTGAAATAAGGCCAATATCAAACCCTGACCAACTACCATCTGGGCGAGCATAGATATTGTGATCCATATCATCAGAGTTTTTGAAATTCACGCTTGTATCTTTTGTGGTAACGTAAACCATGCTATCAAATTCTTTGTTTTTTTGATCTACATCCAATGCCTTAATCTGATCACTACTTCCATCCGCCGCGTATATTAAACCTACCCTGGGTGGTTTTTTCACAAAACTGAACTTGACCTCCAGCTCCTGCGCATGAAGAGACTGAGAAACAAAACCGATACAGCACCAAAGCGCCACTAACCAATAGGCTCTTATTGCTCTCAGTAGTGGAAACCTACTTACTCGACGAAACAAAACAGACTTTCCCTTTAACATACGTCACTCCATTACTCTTAAACGAGGCCGTTCATATACAGATCGATGGTTTTACTGATTAACGAAACCACTTTTGTAATTTAATGCAAAGATAAAATCACGCTCAGCCATATTTGCATGACAATCCAAACAGGCTTTCTTTATCGCCGCGTCATGAGAATTCCCACTCATGAGCACTGAGCCCTTTTCATCTGACTGAATATATTCCCAGTCACCAAATTCAGGATCATAACCGGGGTCGCGCTTAATCATAATCGACAATTGAGATGGGTCACCTGGTCGACCTTCGGTCGCGATATAGTGTTCTTTAATGAACATTGTACCAGCTTGATAGTGCTGATAATCTGGCTCGTACTCTTCATCCTCTTCTTCCATTTCTTCAACCATGAGATATTCTTTAAAGTTATTCCGGTAAACATCTACATCTTGGTTCATGAATATACTTACGTAGTGATTCCAATGAAGCGCAGAGAAATCAATAGCGGATACACGCTGCCAGGTTTTACGATAGTTATCTATCTTTTCCTCATAACCTTGCGGGCTCTTAAATACATTTACCGCATAGGGATTATCTTCTCCTTTAGGGATATTAAACTCACCCAAAGCGACAATGGCATAAGTCATCAAGGGGATAAAAACGAGCGTGGCAACCTTTTTCTTCATCATTCCCTCCTTGGGTAAACCGAACTTTTCCTTTACTAATAGGTTATTCAGGAATGGTCGGGGGTGACACTATCACAGGATCTGTCAATGCACCCATAAATGCGATGAGTTCACTGATTTCAAGCTCAGTCAAACCAAGGGGCTGTATTAGATTTGAAATACCTTCTTTATCTTCACCGCCCTTGTTGTAGTGCTGAACCACTTCATACAATGAACCTAACGAACCATTGTGCATATAAGGCGCAGTCAGCAATGTATTTCTGAGGCCTGGCGTTTTAAAAGCTTTCTTCATTTTTGAATCACCAATAATTGCCGCTCTACCTTCATCATCTGATTTTAAACCAATATTATGAAAACTATTATCTGTAAAGTTAGGGCCATCATGACAATCGATACACTTTGCTTTACCTTTAAAAAGCGCTAAACCACGAATCGCTTCTGGACTCATCGCAGTCTGATCGCCTGCCATATATTTATCAAATGGCGAGTTATTACTAATAATGGTTCTTTCAAATGCTGCAATTGCTCTGCCTAGCAATTCAGGTGTAATGCTGTCCTCACCATAAACCTCTTTAAAGGTTTTTTTGTAATAGCTAACACCCTCTAACCGGGATACAGCAACATCTAAAGGCATATTCATTTCGCCTTCTGCTTCAATAGGGCCCAATGCTTGCTCTTCGAGCGTTGCTTTCCGACCATCCCACATGAAAATCACATTCCAAGCCAGATTATAGATATGTGGTGCATTTCTTGGCACCTGCGCACCCTTGGCACCCACACTTAAATTCATACCATCACCAAACCCCAACTCAGGGTTATGGCAAGTTGCACAAGATTGAGATTTGTTAAAGCTCAAAATTGGATCAAAATACAGTGTTTTGCCCAATTCAATCTCAAGCGCAGAATGCGGCTCGTCATCCGGGTACTCGATGTCATCAACAGATGGTGTACCCAAAGGCTCTGCAGCGATAGTGTAGCGCATACAAGCACCAAGAAAAGCGACTACCAATAAATAAAATTTGAGTTTTGTGATGCCTTCCAACATATTGATAACTCCGAGACAACTGCGAGTCAATTAAAAAAACAAGAGCCAAATAAGCTTTCCACTTTTTTAGTATGGATCTTTCAACTCATTTTTCAAAAAATTAGAAGAGAAGTCGTTAGACAATACATCTTTTAAAGTTAAAACAAACAACTACTTCAGAAGAAAGATAAAATCCTAATACTAGCAACACATATAGAAGCACTGTTTTAGCTAACCTATCTTAAAAAGGGTCATTTAAAGCATAATACTTTTTTTCGACTAAGGTTATAAGTAATCATTCTGACGCCATTTATTCACAAGGTATCAAAACATG
This sequence comes from Gammaproteobacteria bacterium, assembly GCA_038135915.1. Taxonomy (GTDB): domain Bacteria; phylum Pseudomonadota; class Gammaproteobacteria; order Pseudomonadales; family UBA6940; genus JAYPYM01. Next base: position 20,966 of record JAYPYM010000034.1, on the reverse strand, counting down.
TTATATCAAAAAGGCAATATGAAGCTCGGCCTCCTGGTCGTAGGTATTCTAGTCATCGCTGCAATCATTATTGTCGTGACTCAAGGTGAAAAACTAAAGCCTTCAGCAGATATTTCAGAGTTGGATATCATCTCTAAAGATACTGCTGGATTGGGTGGCGTCAATATGCATAAATTTTTAGATATACCCTTTGTAGCTAAACAAATTAAAGAACAGGAAACACCCGAGAATATTGAAAAGTTTTTCTCAGAAATGGAAGATGGCGAGCTTAAACAAGCACTAAAAATGGAAGTAGAGAAAAATGGTGCAATCAACACACTCAAAAATTATACCGAAACATTCACTTTCGCATTCGACATTCCGAAAAATGTGAAACAAGATAATTTTGAAGATATGTTCATGATGATAACGCGGACACCAAAGGGTGGACCTAAGTTATTAGATTTTTCCAAAAAAGCCATTGAGCAGAGTGCCAAAGGAAGCGATGCAAAAGTCACCAAACTGCCAGGAGAGTTCGAAGCATTCTTAATTGAAAACGAGGTTCCACCACCTAAGAGCAAACCAAATGCCAAGCCTAAGTCCGTCAGGGTTATTGCCGCTCAACTCACTGATGAATTGTTTCTCTTTGGTTCAGAAAAGAAAAGTAACCAATCCTTGGAGCTTGCCAACAAAATTGGTTCAAAGGGTACTATCAAAGAGAATCAGGCATTGATGACATCTTACCAACAAATGAAAGATGCGCTCTTTTGGTCTGCCTACTTTAATCCGGGTCAAGCGCCTGCCCCGAAGAAAATAGCCGAATCTGCACCACCTAAGGTGGAAATTGAAGACGTTCAGTCCTTTATATTTATTTTAGACTATGTAAATGAGCAGTTACTGCTTAACATTGAAGCAAACTTTTTCGATGAAGCGATAGCAAGCGCAGTTAATCAGGCCTATAGCGGCTTTGCCTACATGGGCGCTGGTATGCTGGGTGTCCCTGCCCAACAATTGACCGTCTCAATTGAAGGCACGAAAATTAAGCTCAACTTAACTTTAACGCAAGAGATGCTTGAGCAAATTGCCAACCAAGCAAAAACAATGGCCAACCAGAAAAAAGGCCCCTAGTCTTAGGTATTTCTTTAGGGCTTGGCTCACTAACCACAATATCAACCGGTATGGGTGCTTCTTGCTGCGGTTGAACCTCAATGAGTTTTTTACCTGAAGCAGTATATTCCGAATAAGGGCGAGTCAGAAAGTTGATAGCTGCTCGCCTTCCATTTGGCCCAAGGATCGAGAAGACATCTCGCTGTAACTGCCCTCTTTCCCGCTCTTGATGTTACCGCTCACGTAACATAACGCTTTGCAGCGCTAATTGCTTGTCTAAAACCTGATTTTGTATGACTTCCTTAAAAGCTTCAAAGCTGAGAGTATCGTCATAGGGCAAATCTGGAAAGAAATCTTTATTTAAAGGTAACAGTTCCTGATCTGGTTCAACTCTAGCATGCCATGCTCGCATGTTTTGAATTAAATCATAACAGCCTTTAAGTGTGACATGTTGCTTACCAAAGGATTGATACATGTTAAATAAGTGTTTTAGTGATGCATCGGAGCACTTTACATCGTTACTTTGTTCAAGCGTATTAAGTGGTCCTAACAACGCGCCTTCCATTACTGGCACAATTTGTCTTTTATAGTAATCATTGAGTTGATCGCCACGAAACTCATTGATTGAGCCTTCGATTTCGTCAGGCGAAAGCTCCATTCTCACCATACCCATACTCAACATTTCATGGAAGACATGCTCAAACTTGATTTGAGTCATCTTCTCGGGTGAGACATCAGCACGCTGAGAATAGAGCGCTCGAGATTTTGTTGGGTCTTTCACTTCTTCCAGCCAATTAAATACGTCTATACACTGGGCTATAGAGCTATAGGGGCTGATGGGCTTAGCCACACTCGCCCTGTTGCCAGTGGATTGCTCCTGACCCGCTTCTTGTCCGCCAGAAAAGTGTCTAGCATTCAAGGGCGTTGCGCTACTTGGTTTATGCTGAATCGATGATAGCTGTAGGCCTTGCTTTAATGGTAATGGGGAGGGGATGTCTCTACTGGTGGGATTCGATTTTACTTTAGACACCCAACCTAAACCACTTTGTCTTGCCAAACTGTTTAAGCCTTGGGTAAAACTAGCTGCGCCTGACTTCAAAACACTGAACATATAATAAGTTACTCCTAAATCATGTCTTCACTGGTATATATCAAACCTGCAGAAATCCTAACACCATGAACATCGAGTTTCAATTTAACCAGTCAGTCATTGAGTATTTGGCTGGTTAGCAGCGCAGCAAAAATTAAATGCACAAGAATACACCACTGCTGCTGATTCTAATAAATGAATCTATCAAGCATTAGATCAAACCATCAGGCTTAACCGCGCAATAATTTGCTGAACGTAAAAAGGGGTATTAATTCATAAAACCTAGTCGGGTAAATTCACAGTTCTCGAGGAAACTTTCCTGAATAATTCACCTCGTCGAAACAAGACTGAGTCGAACTGGTTTTAGGCAGACTCAAACATTTATAGGAATCAAACGCTTAAACGGGGATATACAAGTATGAAAAAGGTCTTTACTACTTGGGCACTGGGCTTAATGATCGCGGGTACCAGCTTGGTTGGTCACACAGTTGATCGGGAAGAAGGCGGCTATGCTGGTACCACTGACGAGGGTCACGACACTGTCGTCTATAATTTTTTAAAACACTTTAATTATCAACAATATTACTATTCATACAAACATCAATGGACATGGAATAACGACAATCGAGTTGATGCGATGGACTTCGCAATCTTCGCTGGCCATGGCAACAAATGGTTAATCGCTGGTTTAGATGGTTCCGTCGACCTAAAAACAGCCGGCTCTGGCAGTGACAAAGGTTACGGAGATTTAGACGCTGAGTTTGTTGCTTTTGAATCCTGTTATGTAGTGCCAAGCCCTATAGAGGAATCTAACTGGTACTCTCACTGGACTAATAGCAACAATGGTGTCTTCGATGGCCTACATCAAGCCTTAGGTTTTCATACGGTGAGTTGGCAATCCACGGACCAAAAAGTGACTGATTATTTCGGATCCAAAATCGCTAATGGTTATGGTGTATGGGAATCCTGGTTTGACGCAATCAATGCAAAAGGTCGGAACGACGAGCATGGATCTGCGGTGATGCACCCCAGCACAGATGGTGACACATATGCAGTTTATGCTGCTGACCCTCACGAGAATCACACAAGCCTTAGAATTTGGTACCAATACTAACTCATCTTGCTTAGCAAAAAGGAATTAAACATGAAACTCAAACAACTTATTTTAAACACAAAAAACCCATTCACTCTAACAGCAATCACGGCAGGGCTATTATTGTCTGCTACAGTGCAAACACAAGCCATGACGGAAAGCCAGACTTTGATCAGTGGTGACGAGATAGAAAAAACTGCTTTACTATTGCCGGCCGTTCAAAGTGCACGAGAAGCTGCAATGACAGAAACATACATTGAAGGGCTAGAAAAATTAGAAGTGATCGGCAAGTATGATCAGAAACTCAGTGTCTTTACTGCAAAACGTCCCAGTAAAGAAGACATAGAAAAACGTTTGTCGCTCGCCCACAAACTAGGCGAGCAAGGGGGTATAAAGTTTTCCGAACGCCCTCAACGAATCAGTGAAACCAGAATCGCTCTTAGAAGCGCCGAAGACCCTTCAGCCAGTTTTGAAGTGGATTTAAATACAGGCAACTTTTTATTTAATGCAGGACTCAACAATTATCGTGGAGAACAGACTACAGAGGGCTTACCAACAAAATTTGAAATTCAGGACCTCATGTCCAAAACACTTGAAGACCTAGGTCTTCAAGTAAGCCCAAAGGAGTTCGACAGTACACAACTTGGTGGTGTGAACATGGGTGTGCACGATGAAAGAGGTGGCACCATGATATATGAAAAGTTTAAAACCCTACGTGTCCATCGACAGCTCAATGATATGCTGGTAGAAGGTGATGCCAGAATGGTTTTTCAATTCGGCGAACAGGCTAGCGTAGCAAATATGGTGTTTCAATGGCCAACCATCACAGATGCTAAGCCAATACCTGCATCGCTCATACAAGATGCAACAAGACTACAGCAAGCAGCACTAGATAGATTACAGCCGATGGCAAACAAAGCCGAGAGCGCCAAGCTCAAGAGCGTTGATCTGGTCTTGTACGATGATGGTAGGGGCGTGCTTGAACCTGCTTACCATATTGTGATGGAGAGAGACATACAAATTGGCAAAGAAGACCCAAGCATGATACCTTATGATTTTTACTTACCTATCAGTTCAGAGCCGGTGGCCTTTTTCCCTGATTTAGCGAAAAGCCCTGAGCCCAAAGCTGAAGGTGCAGAAGTTGCTACCTCCAGCACGGAAACTAACGAAACTGAAGATGGCAGTAACTACATCAAATAGGCTTAGCTAGCATCTATTTCTTCACCCGATTCCCGCCTTCTTGGCGGGTTTTTTTTCTTAATCACATTTTTTCTCTTAATCAGAAAGTAAGCTAAAAGTTAGCGAAACGTATTATCTTTGATTTGAATTAGGATATAATCGCCGCTTGATCAGTACATAACCTCTAACATAAGAGTCGAGCGTGAATACCTTTCAATTTGCAGCAGTATATACCCCAATATCACTAGAACCAGGATACGATGAAATAACAAGCATGGGCGGCTTGCCGGAAAACAAAAGCGATTCGCTCATTCAATTCCGCGCGGATCTCGCCACCGGCTACCGGTTTTTACTGCATACTAAGCTGGCAACCCGATTATCCCTGTTAATTGCAAATACCCCGGTGAGCGATATTCAGGATATTAAAAACACACTGTTTGAAATTGATTGGCAACAACACCTTCGTCCAGGCCAAAACCTGTCGGTACAATGCCTTTTCTCCAAAGAGCATAAAGCAACTCTGAATACACACAAAATTGCTAAAGATTTTGAAGCGATTATTCGAGATCAAGCGCCCAGCAGCGAAACTAACAACCCATCTCACACCTATATAGAACCGCTCAAGTTAATCGCTTTTTATCACGCATCGTCATTTATGCTTGGCATTGACTTTTCAGGCGCATCTTTACACGAACGTGGCTATCGAAAGAAAGCAGTAGACGCAAGCTTAAAAGAAACCTTAGCGGCTGCCATTATTGCTCAACAACCACCAGAACAGCAGATAGATTGGTGCCTTGACCCTTGCTGCGGCTCTGCTACCCTGCTGATCGAAGCAGCCATACAATGGGCCGATCTACCAGCAAACATTCATCGTCAAAGCTTCGCTTGCAGCGCGTGGCGACAACATGACGACAACCTCTTTCGCTCGATAAAATCAACATCTTTGGAGGCATTTGAAACTGCATTTAAACAAAAGTGGCCGCGTTTTGTGGGTTATGATGCTGATCCTAAAGCGGTAGAAGCTGCACGCCTGAATATTCAAGCAGCAGGCCTAACAGGCAAGATACATGTCGAGCGTAGAGACTGGAGCCGATTTGAACCCTCACCTTTAAATCAATGGGGCAAAGGTTACCTCATTGCAAACCCACCCTATGGTAAAAGGTTACAGCAACCTGAAACACTCAGGTACCTTTACCAACACATGGGACGTAAACTGGCTCAACTTGAAGATGCCCAGGTTACCCTCATGTCTTCAGATATAGATTCCCTAGACGCACTCCGTCTAGATTATCAAACCCAGATTAGAAGCTACAACGGCGCCCTACCCTTGTTTATTCGTTATGGGCTGAAAGCAAACAAACCTTTAGACTATCATTACAATCGATTATGCCCTGTTTTACAGG
>JAYPYM010000034.1:8436-15085 GCA_038135915.1 Gammaproteobacteria bacterium | reverse complement strand
ACTTAGCGAATCGAATTCACAAAAATTATCGTAAGCTCAAAAAATGGCTCGACCAACCCTTAACTGGACCGACACAAGTCTTTATTGGCAATAACAATGAAGCAAACCAGCCATTTACGCCTATCAACAGCTACCGTATTTATGATGCTGATTTACCGGAATTTAATATCAGCATCGATTGCTATGAGCACTGCATCCTAGTACATGAATACAAGGCACCCAAGAGTATCGACCTAACCAAAGCAAAAAACAGACTGACAACTGCCATAAATACCATCAAAGCAGTGTTTAAGCTACCGAAACAACGCATTTATGTAAAGCAAAGACAACAACAAAAAGGGAAGCAACAATACAAACGCAACGATCGAAAAAACCAGTATTTTTCCATCAACGAATGGAATGCACGCTTGCTTGTTAATTTATCGGACTTCCTGGACACCGGTGTTTTCTTAGACCACCGAATACTTCGGCTATATTTTCAACAACATGCAGCTGGCAAACATTTTCTAAATTTATTTTCTTACACAGGCTCGGCCAGTGTACAAGCAGCATTAGGGGGTGCGAAATCCACAACATCTGTGGATCTTTCCGGGAATTATAATGAATGGGCAGTAAAAAACTTTTGCATCAATGGCATCGGTGGCCCCAACCATGAGTTCATCACAGCCGATGCTTTAGCCTGGATACAATCTACGTCACGTAACTTTGACCTGATATTCGTTGATCCGCCGACATTCTCAAACTCAAAAAAAGCAAACGACTTTTGCGTTCAGCAACACCATCAAAGTCTATTAGAAGCCTGCATGAAACGCTTAGCACCGAATGGCCAACTATTTTTCTCCTGCAACTTTAAAAAATTTGCCATTGATCAAAACGTTCTAGCGCATTTCAATGGCGAAGAAATCAGTGAAGTGACGCAATCACCAGATTTTTCCCGTGGGAAAAGCGCTCATCATCGATGTTGGTTATTTCAGAAGCCATGACACTCAGGTTTACTGCACAGGCTTTTCTATGCTTGCTGAGCTAATGAAAAAATCTTAGTCCAACTGTATTTCGGTGATTGAGATTAGTGACATTCAATCAGGACTTCTTTATGCTGGTTGCACATCACGCAATATTTTGAAATGATAAACCGTCGCGACTAAAACGTATGGACAGGGTAGTTAATCATCAAACAGCTAACTGACTTGAAAGCCATCCTACACTCTAAGCGAGCAAATATTTATTATTTGGAAAAATGTAGAGTGATGCAAAAGGATGGGCGTGTACTCTACTTAACTGAAGCCAAGACAGAGAATCAGTACTGGAATATTCCAATAGCAAACACAACCTGTTTGTTACTTGGCACTGGTACCTCCATTACTCAGGCGGCTATGCGTATGCTGGCACAAGCAGGTGTTCTAGTTGGATTTTGCGGCGGCGGTGGCACCCCACTCCTGATGGCAAATGAAGTAGAGTGGCTAACACCTCAAAGTGAATACAGACCAACTGAGTATGTACAACAGTGGGTTGCATTTTGGTTTCAAGATGAGGCTCGCTTAAAGGCTGCGAAAGTATTTCAAAAATCCAGAATTCAATTTCTAAAAAGTTATTGGGATAAAAGCCGAGACCTAGCTGACGCAGGTTTCTATGCCTCGGAAATATCGCACGCATTAGAAACATTTGATAAAAAAATGACAGATGCGACTAAAGTCGGCTCATTACTCCAGGCGGAAGCTGAACTGACGAAATACCTTTACCATTATGCTGCCAATGTGACCCATTATGGTGACTTCACTAGGAAAAGGGAAGCTGATGATAGGGCCAACACGTTTTTAAACCATGGCAACTACTTAGCTTACGGGTTAGCAGCCACGACATTATGGGTACTTGGTATTCCTCATGGGTTTGCAGTAATGCATGGTAAAACAAGACGCGGCGCGCTCGTTTTCGATGTTGCTGACTTGGTAAAGGACGCAATTATACTGCCGTGGTCATTTGTCTGTGCCAAAGAAAATGCGTCAGAACAAGCATTTCGACAGCAATGTATGCAAGTATTCACCGATACAAAAGCCCTGGATTTCATGTTCGAACAAGTGAAACAGGTAGCACTCGAAGTTGGGCAAGTACAACATTAAAGCTGCACACGCCCAACCTGCCTTTTCGGCAGCGTTTTTAAACTATCCATATAATTTTCTAAACTACTTTTCAGTAGGGGGTTAATCATAAACGATCCATATAATGGTTGACAACAATTTGCTGATTCAGCATACTCTGCAATACAGGTAAAGCTGAAAAAGCACGTTGTAAGTGTTTTCACTCGTTATTGCCTTCGGATGCTGAGTTTTGTTTGCTCAGTAGTCGCGAGAGACAAGGAGGGTCTCGGGAAAGATCCTCCTATCTTAAACCACTGCTTTTGATAATGGAAGCTATTGATATGATGGTCACCTTCATTTCACAGTGTGAAAAAAAGGCACTTCCTAAAACCAGAAGAGTATTGGACGCCTTTGCCAATCGTATCGGTGACAATAGCTGGCAAACCATTATTACTCAAGAAGGCCTCCTAGCGGTTAAAAAATTACTTCGAAAAAGTGCTAGTAAAAATACAGCAGTTGCTTGCCATTGGATGCGTAGTCGCCAACGCTCAGAACTGGTTTGGGTAGTGGGCAATAAGCTTAAGTTTAATGCTACTGGATTCGTGCCTGTAAACAGCACGTCGAATCATCATGCGTTAAGAGATGACCTTGCTGATTGGCACTATTTACCGCTTATACAAGCCTTAGCATCGCTTTCTGCATTACTACATGATTGGGGCAAGGCCAGCGCACGATTCCAACAAAAGCTAGCAAAATCCTACAAAGGTATGCAAGGCGATGCTCTGAGACATGAATGGGTATCCTGTTTGTTGCTGCGAGCTTTAATCAACACCACAAACTCACAGACGGATGAAGGCTGGTTAAGTTTGTTAGCTTCTGGCGACATCAGCGAGCCGGCGATTTTAGATACCGACCTAAAGTCTTTGACACAACCCTTGTCAGACTTACCACCGATTGCGAGCATGATTGCTTGGTTAGTGCTAACCCACCACAAACTACCCTTTATAGTTAAAAAAAGCGAGCGAGCTGAAAGCATGCTAGGAAGAAAGTCTGACTCTATGCGTGAACTCTTTACTTACGTATCTGAAAATTGGGGTTACGCCAATGAAAAGGCAAAGCAAACTTTAAGGGATTGCCTCATTTTCCCAGAGGGATTAATGACCAACTCAAGGGTTTGGCAGAAAGAAGTAAAGCGTTGGTCCAAAAAACTGTTAGCACAACAATCAATCTTAGAAACAGTCTTTGCTCAACAGCACTACCGCCCTCTTCTCCATCACGCACGATTATGCCTCATGCTTGGTGATCATTATTTCTCGTCATTGACACTCGAAAAGTCAGGCAAGTGGCACGGAAAAACCAATCTGATTGCAAATACTCAAAAAAATGGTTCACCGAAACAAGCGTTAGACCAGCATCTTGTGGGTGTATATGAACAAGCTAAACGCAACGCTCGGAACCTTCCCAAGTTCGAAAGTGATTTACCCATCACCGATAATACCGCTGCCCTTAAAAAATTAAGCCCTAAGCACTTTGTTTGGCAAGACAAAGCAGCAAGGAAAGTACGAGACTGGACTACTCAACAAAACGGAGAAAAAACTGGTTTCTTTGCAGTGAATATGGCAAGCACAGGTTGCGGAAAGACTATTGCGAATGCCAAAGTTTTGCTAGGCTTATCCGAGAATTACGATACGCTTAGGTATATCCTAGCCCTTGGGCTGCGAACCCTGACCCTACAAACAGGGGATGAATACCGCCAACGCATATTCCAACAAACAGATACCAGCGATTTAGGTGTGATTATTGGCTCCAAGGCAATTCTGGACCTGCATAACATAAGCCAAGACGCTGATGAGGATGCACCACTAGTTTCAAATGGAAGGGGCTCAGACTCAGCAGAAAGCCTGCTTGGATTGAATGAAGAAGTTGATTATGACTTTGAAATACCCGAGGAAGGCCTAGCAACCTTATTGCCTAATAATAAAGCACGTAAGTTTCTTTATGCACCCATTTTAGTCTGTACTATTGACCATATCATTACTGCTACTGAAACAACGCGTGGCGGCCGTTATATACTACCCTCCCTACGTTTAATGTCGTCAGACCTCGTGATCGACGAGATTGACGATTTTACAGATTCGGATGCCATTGCCATTGGGCGGCTCATACATATGGCTGGTATGCTCGGCCGAAAAGTAATGATTTCTTCAGCAACCATTACCCCTTCAGTAGCTGAAGGTTATTTTAATTGTTACCGAGAAGGCTGGTGCTTATTTGCAGCAACACGCAATGCCAAACAAAAAATTGGGTGTGCTTGGATCGATGAATTCGATACTCAGATTAAAGACCTAGATGTGCTTGAAAAAGACATTAGCAGCCAAGCTTATGCCCAAGCGCATCAAAGGTTCGTAAAAAAACGAGTTAAAAAACTCTCTTCTCAACCTGCCAGACGCAAAGCAGAAATCATTGATTGCAATCAATTACTCCTGGAATCTGATGAAACATCAAAACAAGCGGGTTATTTTAGAATTATGGCCGAAGCAGCCATAAAAAAACACCTTTTACATGCAAACACTGACGAGAAAACCAATCTTCAGGTATCCTTTGGTGTGATTCGAATGGCCAATATTAACCCCTGTGTTCAGATGGCGAGGTATTTACTCGACTACCTACCACCGAAAGAATACGCGATACGAACCATGGCCTATCACAGTAAACAGGCTTTATTATTGAGGCACGAACAGGAACTTCATTTAGATGCCGTACTGAAAAGAAAAGAAAAAAAAGGTGAAGCACCCTATGCCTTCGGTAATCCTATTATACGCAAACACCTCGATCAGATTGCAGAAAAGGAAGAAGACGCACAGCACGTGCTTTTTATTTTAGTGGCAACGCCTGTAGAAGAAGTAGGACGCGATCATGATTTCGATTGGGCACTGATAGAACCCTCGTCATTCCGTTCAATTGTACAATTAGCAGGTAGAGTCAAAAGACACCGAACGGGCGAAACACATGCCCCGAATGTAGGCATACTGCGGTATAATTGGAGAACCATCAAGGAAGGTGATCAATCGCAAGCTTGTCGTTTTTTCCGACCTGGCTATGAGTCAAATGAAGATATTATTGTAAACCATAGACCTCGAAAAGCAGTATGCCACACACACGATCTTAAACAATTGATCAATCCAGGCATGGTTCTAAAGGGATTAAATGCTATTGCCCGAATAGATGCTGACTTTGCTAAAGAGAATAAATTTGGTATAGCATTGCTTGAACATGCAGTGATTACACATTGGTTAAACCAAACACAAGAAGTGGGACCTGAGACCTTGCAAGGGTATTTAACGCAGCATTGGTATCTGACAGGATTACCTCAAGTATTCAATCGTTTTCGGGAAAGTGAGGAAACACTACCATTGTACCGCTACCCCAGCGACCAGCACGAACCATGCTTTTTCCAGCGAAACCAAGATGGTTTTATCCTCTGTGCAGACCAAAGTGACGAGCCATCTAATGTAGCAACTAAACAGAACATCGCACCATTATGCCTAACACCTGAGCAAGAAGAACGGCTCTGGCTTGTGCGCGACTATGAGCAAACACTATCTGATTTAGCAGAGAAGAAAGATGCAACACTAGTCGATATGGCACTGAGATTTGGCGAGCTAACGATAAGACAAACCGATCATGAATTGACCAGCAAACAGTATTTGTACAATGACCAATTGGGTCTTTTTGATAAAGAAAGGAGGTAAACTGTGATCGATTCTGCGATACAACACTTTTTTCAAATGCGCAAAGAAGATTGGCTGAAGAAGAAAGTGAAATCCACTATGAATGCGGACCAAATACAGGCAATCGAACAAGCATGTGAAGAAAAGTTTCTAATCCAGAACTGGATACCGGATGCAGCTAAACGTGCCAGTCAAATGTCTATATCGACGCACCCCTGCACATTTACTCACCCTAGCGCCCGAAAAAACAAGAATGGTTATGTCACCAGTGTTATTGCTAAGTGTGAGTTCAAAGCAGATGGATATTTAAGAACAGGTAACGTACATGCGGCCCAGGATGCACTGGGCAATGCAGCGGTTTTAGATGTTTACAAATTCTTATCATTGGAACTAGAAGACGGTGAAAGCGTACTAACGCATATCGAGCGTGATTCAACACAAGCTAAACAAATCCTTTCGATCCCCAATGAAGACTATGACCAATTGAAACAGGGTTTTCTTTCTATGGTAACAAACCAGGAACAAGAAACCATCACCAGCTCTAAATTGAAACAAGTGTATTTTCCAACGGGCGATGGTACATACCATTTGCTTTCTATTTTAAGTCACTCAGGCATGATATATGAACTCAGAAAACGAGTCGACAAACTTCGTTTTTCTGAAAAACAACAACATCTAAGAAAGCTAAAGAGAGATAATGAGCCGAGTGAGGAAGGTTTTTCTGATATTTACGATGTGACAACCATAGGGTACGGCGGCACTAAACCGCAAAATATCAGTGTTTTAAACAACCAATATGGCGGAAAAGCGAGACTCCTAATGTCCGCACCCCCTCCTTTAGTC
>JAYPYM010000034.1:0-8426 GCA_038135915.1 Gammaproteobacteria bacterium | reverse complement strand
ATGAGAAACACACAGTTTCCTCGTAAAGATTTTTTCACGCAGTCCATTCGCTTTCGAGATATTAAAGGGCCTCTATTGAAACTTCAGAAACTGTTCAAAGCAAAGGAAAACACTGATATTCCTCGTCAGACACTAGAGCACGCAAGAGATCAGCAAATTGAGGCAATCATTGAAAAAGTAATACAAACAATGATTTCAGTTAGAGCCGTAGCAAAAAATCAATTCCATGAATCGACCAACGCCCTGCCCACCTATCAAAAAATCTGGTTGATGGATACGAAGGATGACCAGAGCCATAAAGATGAAGCATGGCTGGATGAAGTGTGTAAAAACATTTGTCAGTGGATAAAAGCGGCCTACCAAAAAACAAACTCACGAGCAATGACATTAGGACCAGCTGAGTACGACTATATTTTGTCATATGTCAATAAATACAGGGAAGCCCTACGATGATAAGAAAGACAATACTGATACCACACATAAAAGTACAGAACGCCAATGCTTTATCGAGCCCTTTTACCATTGGTTTCCCGGCGATGACCGCTTGGTTGGGCGCGATGCATGCGCTCGAGAGAAAATTGAAGCAACCTGCTTTAGCTATCCAGTTTGAAGGAATAGGCATCATTTCACACAATTTTGATCTACAAACCTACAAGGGACCAGGTGACTACGAGTACTCTATTGTCGGAACGGCAAACCCGCTCGATAAAAACGGCGATCGTTCTTCCTTTATTGAAGAAGCACGTTGTCATTTGGAAGTGAGTCTTGTTGTTGAGTTTAGCGGGGCAGACTCGGTTGACGACGAGACCCTACTGTTGCAAAGAATCGAAAGTTTACTAGATGGACAAATTAAAATCGCTGGCGGTGATATTCTCACCTTTCAAAAACCTCGTATTCACAGAGAATTTCTATCCTTAAGATCTAAATTAATGCCAGGTTACGCATTAATTGAACGCCGAGATTTAATGCAAGCAGCCATGAAAAATGGCATGGATGCGATGGATGCAATCCTCGATTACGTTACTATTCATCATCGTTGCGAACAAACATTATCGGAAGAGTCATTAAAAGTTGAATGGATTAGTGAAAAAAGAGCATCAGGGGAACATGGTGAAAAATCCTGGTTAGTACCCATTGCGACAGGCTTTCACGGTATTAGTGAACTCAAGCAAGCCCTCAATCAGAGAGACTCCAGTACACCGCATCGATTTGCAGAGGCAGTGGTCACTTTGGGAGAGTTTAAAATGGCTTATAAGTGTCAATCGTTAGATGAACTGATTTGGCGTTACCACTATGATGCTGAAGAAAATCTTTACCTTTGCCAACAAAACAACCCACACCAAGTAAATTCATTTTTAGATGATGGATTTTAACTAGAAACCAAAAGGAGAATTAACATGGCTAAAAAAGAGAATATCGCTTCTGTACTTGCATTTGAAAAAAAATTGGTTCCTTCTGATGCCTACCTTTACGGCACCCTGTGGGAAGCACGTGAGAACGAGAAGCCGCTCAAATTAAAAGAAAAATCAGTGCGAGGCACTATTTCAAACCGGCTAAAACCCGCTGTTCAGAAAGACCCCATGTTATTAAATAAAGAAGTCGAGAAGGCTAACCTCCAAACAGTGGATGCCTGCTCACTTGAACCTGATCAGGATACGCTGAAACTTCATTTTACATTGAAAATATTGGGTGGCATTCATCGCCCTTCAGCCTGTAATAATGATGCTTTTAAACAAACCTACGTTAATGCCGTGAATGGATACGTTGAAAGAAATGGTTTTAAGGAATTAGCCCGCCGATATGCACTGAACATCGCAAATGCTAGGTACTTATGGCGAAATCGTTTTGGAGCAGAAGCCATCGAGGTTCAGGTCAATGCGCTCAATACAGGTACAGAGCAAACCTGGAACTTTAATGCACTCGATTACAACCCAAGAAGTATGGATTGATAAGACCAAGAAATTGACAGCTTATCAACACGAATTGCTAATGCACTTTCAAGTGAAGAGGATTTTTTATTGTTAGATATTAACTGCTATGCAAAGGTTGGGAAAGCACAAGAAATTTACCCAAGCGAAGAGTTGGTTCTGGATAAAGGGAAAGGTAACAAAAGCAAGGTGTTGTATGCTGTTGATGGTATAGCGGCGCTGCATTCACAAAAAGTAGGCAATGCGCTTCGCACTATTGATACTTGGTATCCTGAATTTTCTGACCCTGAAAAGTCTATTGGACCGATAGCCATTGAACCATACGGTGCAGTAACGAATATGGGCAAGGCTTATCGGACACCGAAAGATAAAAAAGATTTTTACACTTTTTTTGATGCTTGGGCACGCGGGGCAGAACTTACTCAATCAGATGATGAGCACTATGTTGTAGCAACCTTGGTGCGAGGCGGAGTCTTCGGAGAAAGCGATAAGTAGGGAATCACTATGGATCATTATCTTGATATTTTTTTGCTTCCAGATGCAGAATTTTCTGCCACTGTACTCATGAATGCAGTATTCAGTAAATTTCATAAGGCCCTATGCAGTTTTAATACTGGCTCGATTGGCGTCAGTTTTCCCCAGTACCATCGAACCCTCGGGTCAATTATTCGATTACATGGTGAAGAAGCCGAGCTACACGATTTACAAGGAATGGCTTGGCTCGGTGGCATGAGTGGGTACTGCAGGATTTCGGAGATTAGAAAGGTTCCAAAACATGTACAATACCGTACTGTTTCTCGGAAACAACCCACTATGAGTCAATCAAAATTTAGACGGCTTATTAAACGTGGCTCAATATCCGAGGAGCAAAAAAAACAATATGACACTAAACTACTCGAAAATAAGATCGAACTTCCGTATTTAGATTTAGTAAGCGGATCGAACGGCCACAAACACCGTCGATACATCGAGCTAGGCCAACTGCTTCCTCAGCCTGTTTTAGGGAAATTTGATCAGTTTGGTTTGTCTAAAAATGCCACTATCCCCTGGTTTGAGTAAAAATTCATAATGATATCTTACAGAAGAAGCACGTGTTTTGCGTCTAAATGACCAATAAAATCCGCTCTTTAAAAATATCTAATGTAATCATATAGTTAAGCATTCACCAAAAACCATTGGGTTTACCAGAAAAATAGCGCTAACTGATTGTTAATGCTATTTTTTTAGTGCTTAATATTAGTGTTACCTGCCGCACAGGCAGCTTAGAAAAATACCAGTTTATGTTAACGAGCAGCTAAGAGGTTACCTGCCGCACAGGCAGCTTAGAAAAACCAAAAATCATCTCCATTGGCTAGTGAAGCGTTACCTGCCGCACAGGCAGCTTAGAAAATAAGTGTAGCTGATGCGGCCAAAACACTAGGGTTACCTGCCGCACAGGCAGCTTAGAAAAGTCACGATGTCGCGCATAGTAGAGAGTATGTGTTACCTGCCGCACAGGCAGCTTAGAAATTGGGAAGAAGAAGAAACTCGAAAAAGAAACCGTTACCTGCCGCACAGGCAGCTTAGAAAAATTGAAGAACGTAGCTTAGTTAATTTGGGTAGTTACCTGCCGCACAGGCAGCTTAGAAAAGTGAAATCTGGAGCGTTCTTATCAACTTGTAGTTACCTGCCGCACAGGCAGCTTAGAAACTAGGCTAGTATAATTTTTACTCTGAATGGAAGTTACCTGCCGCACAGGCAGCTTAGAAAAGAAGTCGCTGAAGAAGTTTATGAAGGGCATGGTTACCTGCCGCACAGGCAGCTTAGAAAAAGTGTGCGTACTGCGTATTGACCATTATCTAGTTACCTGCCGCACAGGCAGCTTAGAAAAGGCTCGACGCCTGAAAACACCATTTTGTATTGTTACCTGCCGCACAGGCAGCTTAGAAATTTTAACCGCCGTGCGTTAGTTTTTTACTGCCGTTACCTGCCGCACAGGCAGCTTAGAAACGAAGGAACACGCCTGGTTGACTGGAAGATGGGTTACCTGCCGCACAGGCAGCTTAGAAAAGATGAAACAAATCTTATTGCCGCATCACCAGGTTACCTGCCGCACAGGCAGCTTAGAAAAAAATGGGAGGAGCTTACCCCAGCGATGAAAGGTTACCTGCCGCACAGGCAGCTTAGAAATGGTGTTTTTCGATATGTGCGCCCCGATGGTAGTTACCTGCCGCACAGGCAGCTTAGAAAAGATGATGAGGACGACAGGAACGGACTCATTGGTTACCTGCCGCACAGGCAGCTTAGAAATCTATCGATTCGCCGCTGCAATCAATCTCTAGGTTACCTGCCGCACAGGCAGCTTAGAAAGTAGGGACTGCGCTACTTCCGATTGATTTGGTGTTACCTGCCGCACAGGCAGCTTAGAAAATGCAACATTAGTCAGGCCCATCGAGCCAAAGGTTCACTGCCGCACAGGCAGCTACAAGATCAATATTAACTGAGAAAATCGACTTACAAAAATAAATCTCGAAGGTTCGTTTACTTTTTTTGGAATTGTCTCAACTGGTATGTAATCGGATAAAAAGACAGTATTTAAATTTGACCGTCTAACAAATAAGACTTACTGACACCTGCTCTCTGACGATCAGTAATACCCGTTTGCCAAAACAGCTCCTTGTAAATGGCATAGAACCAAGGAAATACAACAATCGCAGCAGGCGGGAAAATAAATACAAGCAACAACATTAAATAAATAAAACGCCGGTTACGCCCCATCACCCAGTAACCTGTCATTGCCATCGCGCAAGCTTCTTTCCAATCCAGCTTCATGTCTATCATGACATGCAACGTAAAAAAGGTAGGAATTGCCGACCTCAATAAGTCTTCGTTGACTAGACTCTTGCCCTGCTCTTTATTTAGTTTAAGGCTCATCAGTTTAATCAGCGCATAGGGTACCAGTACAAAGCATACAGAAACCTTCAGCATCAATAAGGCTAAGCCAGACGCAAAGTATCGATCATTGATAACACTTAAAACGTCTTTAAAAAACAGATCGATCAAAACGTAAATCACCAATAAGGCAGCTAAATCAATATAAAAAAAACGCTTATTTCGAAATAAGTGCTGAAGCGTATCCATCAAAGGGTTATCATGATGATCCGATCTTAAGGATAACACCACTGCCGCGACCACCACTAAAGACCAACACAAAGCCTTTATCGAAAAAAATGGAACGTACATCATTAAAATCGGGACCACTACGCCTAAACACACCCACTCAGCAGAGGACCTAGACAACAAGGTTAATCCAGTTACCAGGGTTCGAATAAACCAGCCTTTCTTTAAGGGTTTTGGCTCTAACTTCACTTTAATATATCGCCTTTGAAAAATTGCCAACACACAAATTTGAAGTCTCAATAATATCGTTTTTGCACATCTAAGTACATCATCAATGCGTGAGCAAACAGCACTCAAACAGTTAAGATGTTGAAAAATAACCTCTTATTCGATGTTGATACCTTAGATACTCGCGCCAAATGATTTAGTGGTTTTTTGATGGCTTCCACCATTGTTAATTCAGGCCTTTTTTATTAATATCAGGCAGGCTGTTGTTAGCCTTATCAATTTTTATCAACCAATCAGGGCCTGACAAATGGTAAAGAAGACTTCATCGAAAAGTATCCTGGTAACAGGCAGCTCAACTGGTATCGGCTATTGTGTTGCCCATGGCCTAAAAGATCGCGGTTATCGAGTATTTGCGAGCGCAAGAAAAACTCAAGATGTTCAAAAGCTAGAACGAGAGGGGTTTGAAAGCTGCCTCATTGACTACAGAGACAGCACTTCGATTTCAAAGGGCTTGAGCTATGTATTAGAACGAACCGAAGGTACGCTCGACGCTTTATTTAACAATGGCGCTTATGGTCAACCGGGTGCGCTAGAGGATCTGCCTCGAGAAGCGCTAAAAGCTCAGTTTGAGTCCAACGTCTTTGGTTGGCATGAACTGACAAAAGAAGTGATTCCAATCATGAGACAACAAGGACAGGGTCGTATCATTCAGAATAGTTCCATCTTAGGTTTGGTATCCATGAAGTATCGGGGCGCATACAATGCGTCCAAATACGCGATCGAGGGATTAACCGACACATTAAGGTTAGAGTTACATGATACGAATATCCATGTTAGCTTGATAGAGCCAGGGCCGATAGAAAGTAAATTTCGAGAAAATGCCCTGGAAAAATTTAATCAATACATAAAGCGTGAGAAAAGCTTTCATAAGGCAAGTTATGAAAAAGTATTTCAGCGGCTAGAGAACAAAGAGCCCAGCTCGAGTTTCACCCTACCGCCAGAAGCAGTGCTGAAAAAAGTGATCCACGCTTTAGAGAGCAAACACCCAAAAGCTCACTACTATGTCACTTTCCCTACTTACCTTTTCGCTTATTTGAAACGCGCATTACCCACGCCTTGGCTTGATTACTGGCTGAAAAAAGTCCATTAACCAATAGGTAGATAATGATTTAAACCCGGATATTCTCCACCAGACTCTCGGTAAAATTCACCTTCGATTGATCTGGCTCTTGATCCCAAGCAGCGATTTCATGATCGATATCAAGCAAGCCTTCTTTAGTTACAGGCTCTACCGCTTTTGCATGAATGCCGGTAGGTGTTTGCGTTGCTTCAAATAATACTGCCTGCCCAGTATCTAACGTTTTATAACCGTCCATTTGGATATAGGAGTAGTGCAGAAATATCTCTTCTTGAAAGTCTTCTGAAACCAAAAAGCCATAGCTTTTTTATTATTGAACCACTTAACATTACCTTGATGTTTCATAAGACACCTCCATAATATTTATTATTGGTACATGCACAATATACCACGAATAGCTGTTTTAAAAAGCCCTTCAAGTGCTGGCAACAAAAACTGCCAACAAAGTCTTTTCGGAATGAATTCACCATTTTGGACAGGCAAAACCAAGCGCTGTAAATTAAACCCTTGAACAGCTAATTATGCAAGGCTTCACATAGGCAAATCAAAGGATTTGTTACAAAAAGTTACATATGTTAATGATGTAACTGTCTTCGTATTAGTTAAAAGACATTTTTCTGACGAGATAAAAAAAAGGAGCTGAAATCAGCTCCACATTTCCACAGATTATTTTTTTAATTGGCCTGTGTTTACTTACAAACTTCCGGGTTCGTTACTACCAATTCTACCCGGCGATTTAACGCACGGCCTTCTTTGGTTAAGTTGCTTGCAATGGGCTTTTCCTCACCAAACCCTCTCAAGACAAACCGGTTTTGATCAACACCCTGTTGAGATAGATACCATGCCACCGCTTCGGCTCGCTTATAAGATAGGTTTTGATTATAATCCAGATCACCATCACTATCTGTATGGGCTTCTATTTCCACTTTTAAATGCTCATACTTTTCGAAATCCAGTGCCAACTCATCTAGCACTGTTAAGGCTTCATTCATTAATACTGCTGAGTCTATTTGGAAGTTAACTCGATCTAATCGACCTTCAAACTTTTCACAGACAGCAGGTTCATATATAGCTACTGGCTCCACAGGTACAACAATAGGCTCTTCAATGATGGGTTCAGGCTCTATGTAGTCCGGAATTGGCGGAGCGATATACTCTTCCTGCTGACTGGAATAACCTGGCTGGAACCCAATTGCAAAGCCTAAGTAACTGGCATCCCTAGAATAACGATCAAACTCTACTCGAGCAAACCAATTGTCATTAAACAAGTAGTCTAGACCAATACCTACAGCGAATTGCATGTCAGACTCCTGCTCGTATTGAACATTCGCCGGTGAGGAATCATTTGAAATTTTGGATAAACCCGCTTTACCAAAAAAATCCAATTTACTGCCAGGCTCCTTAAGATGGTATCGGCCAAACACGGCTGGAATATTATATTCAATCGTACCGCCACCAGGCACAAGCGAGTTGCCTAAGCCTGCTTCACCAGCCAAGAGGTAAGAAAACTCCCATGACCAGTGCGGCATGAAACGTTGGCCAACAAAGAACTTAAACCCGATATCTGTATCATCATTCGTACTGAAGCCATTAGATACACCCTCTGGGTCTAAGAAACTATAGCCAACTCCAGCTCCGAATTGGAAGTACTTTTCAAAGTCTTCGTCACTGTACTCTGAAGAAAAGGTCTCAGCTGATACCAGTGTGGTCCTACCTAGCGTCAACACAGCAAACAATACCAACAAAGTAAATTGAAAAGACATAGATCCAGTTCCTGTGCTTAATTTACCAGAGCCATCGCCCACCACCGAAGATGAACCTACACCACCAGCACTGCCTCCGGCGCCTGCTTGATTGTCACGATAATCGGGCACAGTATCGACATCAGAGTCAGCTAAGTCAGCCTGCGACAGATCTAGTGAAACCCCATCGTGTAAGCCATCGCTATTTGCATCAGTAAAGCCGTCAACCACACCGTCTTTATCTGCATCTGCACTAGCATCTAGCTGCGCTTCAAAGGCATCCGTCAAGCC
>JAYPYM010000033.1:0-25391 GCA_038135915.1 Gammaproteobacteria bacterium | reverse complement strand
AGCACCGAATAATGTTCATATCTGCCCCATACACAAAATTCGGCTATAACTCAAACTAACCCTAGCTGCATTCAATCAAAAAAAGCAATCTCTCACTATTGTTGGTAAAGGTAACAAAGAGCGTATAATCCCACTACATCCGAGGATCATTGATATCTTACAAACATGGCTTTCGATAAGAGGAAATGATCAAGGCCGATTATTCTTGCGAATTTACAAAGGCGGCCATCTTAGCGACAAACCCATGTCAGATCATGCTATTTATTCAGTCATTATTCGTCGGTATAAAGAAGCAGGGCTTGAATCCTTAACACCACATGATCTTAGAAAATCATTCGCCACTTTGCTTCTTGAAAACGGCGAGGATATTTTTACCGTGCAGGAATTGATGGGGCATGATTCCGTTGATACAACTCGTAAATATGATAAGCGTGGTGAAAAAAATTCTCGAAAAGCTATTAAAGCACTTCCCCTTTAACAGATGCAGCGTTCAAGCTACTCCATATTGTTCAACAACGACCTAGATTCATTGAGTAGTTTCTTTCTCGACTCCAAATCTCGTTCATTATCTAGAGCCCTGTATATTTCAATATAACGATCTCGAATTCTACGAAATTCAAATGAATCGTGACACTCTTTAATCCAAGTACGATCCTGATCTGTTATCAGCGATATTAAATCCTCTGGTAGCTCATCAAAGTAGCTAATGTCTGCGTAATTTGATGAGTGCCAAATATCTATTTTTTTGGCGTTCTCACCAAGCAGTTGTGGGATTAAATAAAGATTGGCTGTCATAAGATTGGCTAATGTCTTTTTTGCCTCACTGGGCCTATTCAATCGGTTTAATGCAACTGCACAACAAAGTATTTGACCTGGTTCACCTATGTCATCTGAAAACTCTTCGTTGTACCAATCAATGTATTCAGCCAACTTATCCATGTCATTTAATGCGAGGTAAAGCCAAAACAGCAGATACCTTTTGCCCGAACCATCACTAATAAAGCCATGAAGTTTTTTCTCTTTTTTCATAGCGGATTTGTAGCTGCTTATTCGGCTTTTAATTTTTTTCTCAGTATCGGGTATACTAAACATAATCTATTCTCGTATTCAATTCGATTTTTCAGTGCCAGAAATCAGGAAAAGGTATTACTTAAGCCTAAAGACTCTATAGCCACATTCACCATCCCCATCAGGAATAATATCTTCTGCTTTGTCCTTTATAATGTCCATTGCGTCAAGTAAGGATATTCGTTGATCGGGCATCAGCTCTACGCACTCCATCATCTGCTCAGCAACTTGGTAATGAATTTCGATGAGCCACTGACATTTCTTAAACATGAATCTTTTCCCTTCATCGACATGCCTTCGACCTGGGATAGATTGTATTACAAGCTGTTTCTTCATTTTCACATTGAACGCTTAAAGTATGGGGAAGAATACGGCTGAGCCAGCTAGAGATCATAAAGCCGCTTGCACTGCTCATACCTTTGCTGATCAACCAGTCTTCCCCAACGTCTATTCCTGATCAGCTCATCACAATACTCACTTGTGAGTTGCCCAGAACTTTGAATGGATTCACAGGCTTGTCGTTCTCGCTGATTTCTGAACTGGTCGCAATACCCAGCTCCACTTGCACGGAGAGCAGTCATACATGCATTTTGCCTTCCTGCATCGCCAGCATCAACGCAATATTCTGGGCTCATTTGAGCAGTCGACGCTCGTCCTGTTCTGTTACAGTGCTCATCCCGAGCATAACACTTTGGCGGCTTATCCCAAAATCCAAGCGTCGCAAGATACATTGCAAAATCACGATTTACCTTCAAGCATTCAGACCTAGAATCTGAAATCATTAAACCAATGGGATTACATAAGATAACTGAACACACTAGCTTCTCATCGCTAGACATAGGACAGCCTTGACTAGCGAATGATGGGCTAGCCGCAATAGTAAGTAACAATGTGAAAAATAATCTTCGCAATTTATCCGTTCCTGCTTACTAGTCCGTTTTTTCAACGAATGCTTTGATCTCATTTTCTAAGTCAGGATTAAACTTTTGACTGCTGTTAGCCCTGATCGATGAGGCGATTTTACCTCCAACGGTATTAGCCACGTCGTGTTGAAAATTGGCTTTCATTTCTGAAGCTTTTTGTTTAGCAACGCTACCAACACCCTTAGCAAGATTAACGGTTGTGGCTACAGAGACTTCTCCCGCTTTTTTGACTACTCCACTGAAACCGCTACTTTGAGAATTGCTATCAGTTGGACTACTGCTTGGCCCCTCACCAATTTCAGAGGAGCCACTTCCAGAACTGAATCCGGCTGCTTGAGAATAGGGGGTACTGCCATCGGGTGGAGTGGTAACTCCTGAATCTGATCCACCCGATTCGGTGGCAAAGCTTGCTGTACTTGATGCCATATCAGAAACAGAGGTATCACTTCCAGATACGCTGGCATTGGCTTCAGATGCAGCAGCCATTATTGCCGATGCCCCACCGGCAGCTTGTTTGATTGTAGAGGAAAGCATGGTGCTCGCTACTCCGGCAGCCGCCGCAGCGGCACCCACTGCTGCTCCTGCTCCAAAGCTTCCAGCGCCCATCCCTCCAACACTAGATCCAGTAATAACACCTGAAAGTAAGGATGGTATTTTATCGACCAGTAGCAATAATGTAATTGCAACAATTAATATAACCCCTAATTCAGACAGAGGCACGCCTGAACTAATATTCGCATGATATTGGCTCAAAATAGTTTCGCCAATTCCGATTAGAAGAATCATGGTGAACAATTGAATAGCAACGCTAAGTACTGTTCTGTAAAAATTTATGGCAATATCCGATGTCCATTTTGACCCACCAAAACCAAGATAAAATATTCCTGCGTATGTTAAAAACCAAGCAGAAATAATCAATATCAGCATGTTTATTGCTATAAGCGAAATGACAACAAGTATTACTAGGGATAGTATTATCCCAACGGCTCCATCTATAGGGCTCATTATTGATGAATTAGAAACGGCGTTATCCATAATAACGAAACCAATGTCCACAATATTACTCGGCGATAGGCTTTGACTAGATCCAGTTGCCTCTGCTGCAATTTGCTTTAGTGAATTAATAATTGAAATTGCAAAGGAATCCCCATTAATCAACAACCACCAAAAAAATCCTACAAAAATTGTAAACCGTATAAATTCAGCAAAAAGCTCTCCAATATCAGCCTTATTAAGTAACATGAACCCAAATGTCCAAACCATGGATATAGTTACAAGAAGCCAAAACAACCATTCTGCTCTGT
This sequence comes from Gammaproteobacteria bacterium, assembly GCA_038135915.1. Lineage (GTDB taxonomy): Bacteria > Pseudomonadota > Gammaproteobacteria > Pseudomonadales > UBA6940 > JAYPYM01. The sequence goes on along the minus strand of JAYPYM010000033.1, from coordinate 22,096 downwards.
CTTGTATAGAAACCACCCACCCTGAAGCGACTATTTGATACTTCTCTAAAACACCATCGAGAACATCATCGCTTGTTACTTCTGCCAAAGCTGACTCTTGAAATAAGGTAATTAGTAATAATGTAATTATGAGTCTCATGAACATTATTGGCTACCAAGATTTACCCGAGCTTTGTTTATAAGCCGGTTTTCTAAAACACTCTTCAGCGGTCATGCCATCACATCCATCACTCTCGACAGATTGTTGCGTTTCACTTGGAGTATTGTCTTCAGAATTTTCTATGTTGGGTTCTTTTGAACAACCTGAAACCAACAGTAATAAAGATATAAATAATTTTGAGTATATTTTCATAAAAATCACCATGATTGTCCTGAACTTTGTTTGTACGCGCTTTTTCTAAAAACTATCCCTGCGGCTTTTTCTTGAGCATCTTTATCAAGATCTGATTGCATCAATGCTGCTGATGCATTTTGTTGCGCAACCAAAAGGGATCTAATCTGCATAAGCTGATGGGCTTGATTGCCCGCAATCTGTGTCGCATACTGGATAGCTTCCAGTTGCCCCGCAGCTGACTCAGCATTTGTCTGTATTTGCTGTAATTGATATGCATCGTTCGCAATACGTTTTTGCTGATAATCAATGCTCCTCATCAACGCATCGTTTGTTCTCTTTCTAGCCTCCGATGCTTTCTGTCTATTTTCAGTAATTTTGTTTCTCTCACTCTCATTGCAACCATCAGCCTGAAAGCAGGAGTGACTTTTATAAAAGCCAAAATCTTGGAATTTATCCAAATAATCCTCAATATTGCCAGCTTGGTTTTTATAGTGTTTTAACGTATCAATTGATTGAATTAGGCTGTCAATTTCTTGCTTTGCATCTGTCCAAATGAAAGAGGATAGATTCATGCTATTTTTGAGTTGCACCTGATATTGCTGAAGTTGAGTCTCATACTGCTCGATCATCTTCAGGGTTTGAGAGGTGTTCTCAATAACCTGCAATATTGATTGATGCAATCCAGCGACATCAACAACAGGTATCCCTGTCGCTTGCGTTTCGATTGGCTTTTGCACATATAAAAAGAACATACTAGCCACCATCAGCACAGCACGTACAATCGAATTTTTTCTGAAAGAAAATATCATATGAAATCACCACTCTTTTCCAGAACTCTTTACGAACCCAGGCTGCCAAAAACACTCATGTGGTGTCAAACCCTTACAGCTTCCCTCTTTATATTTGCCTTTCTTGTCTAGAAGCTTGGCAACTGAGCTTGTTTGATGATTTTCAGATTCATTACTGCAACCAGTAGATAGGAATGTAATAATTAAGAGAGCCAAAACTATTTTGTAATTCACCTTTAACCCACCTTTGTCAATAATCAAACGCAACATAAGAACCACCAAATGAGAGATCCTTAGTGGCTATCACATTGAAGCGATACCCAGGTCTTATTTCTAGTGTTGGTGCAATATTGAGATTCTTCATAATCATTTGTGACATGGCCTGTCCGAGTAGTTGTCCCAGCGCCTCGCTCATTGCGTCACTCGCACGTTTCCTATCAGATAAAGAACCAGAGTCATCATGATCCTGACTTAGATTAACACCGGCAACAATACCCGACATTAAGAATGCTGAACCGAATACCCGCCAAAAGTGATTGTTAACACGATCCTTGTAACCAGAAAATCCAGCGGCATCTGCACCGGGCATGCTGCCAATATCTAATGTTTTACCATCAGGAAAAATAATTCTCTGCCACGCCACCAATACTCTAGACTGGCCATAAGAGACCTCATTGGAGTAAGAACCCACCAGCTTTGAGCCTTGGGGAATAAGAAGGTTATTGCCTGTTGCCGTGTCATATACGTTTTCACCAACCTGAGCCATAATCTGACCTGGCAGGTCTGAGTTAATCCCAGAGACCATTATTCCAGGAATCACAAAACCAGCTGTTATTTGAAATGGATTAGGTGGCCTCACTTTTGAGTTGTTATTCCACCGGTTAGACTGCCCATCAAACTGAGAGTAACCATTCCCGCTATTATTACTCATCGAATCTAGGCTGTTGTAAATATCAGATGCAGATGGATTAGATGCAACTACACCTCCAACCATTTCTTTCAGTTGGTTTATTCTATCTTGGATGGCAGCATTGGAGTTATTGTATTGACCAGACTGGTTCATTGCCATTCTGTTTCTTTCCATTTGGGCAGCTGGGTTAAATCCACCATTGCCACTCCAATTTGAATTGGGTACATCAAACGCCTGTACAGCGGTATTTGCCTTCACTGCTTGTTCTAGCATCCGCATCCGTTCAATCTGTATTCTTTCTTTCTCATTGTCATTCAATTCGTTTGGATTAAAGCTTTTGGTAAGCAAATTAGGTAAGGAGGTATTAGACGAAGGGGCCAATCCGCCAACCATATTCGAACTGTTTTGATTGGGTGTTGGCTGTTCAATATTTGGCGGTACATCGCTGCGATTATACATGCTGGTTTCATCGAAAGATGAATCATGCTGACTCGCTTGTGCCTCTGAGATGATAAATCCAGTTTTGTATGCGCCGATTACATCCTTAGCAAGAGGCGATGAATCCCCAACAGTTTTCACCTCGGAGATACTGAGCACCTCATTTTGAGATTCAGAACGCTGATGGGCAACGCTTATCATGACCACAACAAAAAGCACAATCACGACGAACAGTAGAATAATGGGGAGGTTATTCACTCGCCTAACGCCCGGCTTATTCAACTCACCCGGCGATGCATCTGGATGTAAGTGAGCCATATCATTCATTGTTCGTGCTCCATTCTCGACCAAGATCCATTAGGCATAAGCTTTCCATCTACATTGCCATAAGCTCTTGAAAGGGCGGTGTCATCAAAATGCAGGGTGAGATAAACGAGATCCTCAACCTTATCTAGCCTATATTTGAACTCTATGCCTGATTGCTGCTCTGAATCAATCATGTACTCTTGAATTGAGTATCCGTTTTTTCTAATCGCTGATAATAAATCATGACCAAATACATCCTTTTTCTTAACCTCTTGCCCGAGTACCAAGCTGGACTTGGCCGGAAGGTAATACTCGGTCATCTTTTGCATGGCATCCACCACAACCATAGAATGATCGGGTGACTCAATTCCCAAAAGCGACCCATATTTCATGGTTGTACAAGCTGAGGTCATCAATAGAAGAGCGATTGTTAGTATAATTCTCATGATTAGTTACTCCTCGATATTTTGATTTTGTCCTGGTTTTTGCCGACACCCGCTACCATAATCGCCTTATCAAAAACAGAATCAACGATATATCTCTCACCTTGAATTCGGTAGTTCACCATCACGGTATCGTTTTTACCTCGAATCACAAGCAAGGTTGGTGCTTCAGACTGGTTCATGGTAGATGGCATCTGAATAATCGTCTTTACACCATCGTTGTATACTCTGATGGGTTTCCACTTCGCTCTACCAGATACCTTGTAATCGAAATCAAGGTTCCCAAGATATTCACGGGTAGTGGGCATGGTATTGTTTTCAATTCGCTGCTGTTGTTGGTGTTCCAGGTGAGACCATTTAGTGGTGACATCATCCATGTAAATAAAACTCACTCGCGGCATGAACTTAGTTTTGTGTGATCTGAGCGTAATGTGATAAGTCCGCCTATCTGTCGACAATATCAATGAGGTTTGAAGACCTATATCAACAGGCTTCACGATAATATGTTGTATCTCGCTTGGCCCTCTGCCCGAAATTGTTGAACTAATCACCCATCTCGGATCGCCAACATGTGGCGGCCCGTTAAGTTTTTCACCAGGCTGTAGCGCTATGTCACAAACCTGCAAAACTGCACAAACCACACTGATCTTTTGTGCGCCATAAATGAATTGAACAGTGCCATCAGGGGAAACCATTGGCTTAATGCTTTGAGATGCGCCGGACTTTAAACGTTCAACAGCTTTGATTGCGTCGCGCTCATGTTTAGTTAAAACAGTATCTTTCCCAGTGAAATACATATTTTTATACTGGTCAGCTAAGAGGGTCATCGGATATCCGAAAACACAAACCACCATTATTTTCAAAATCAACTTTTTCATATTATTCACCCCTATAGCAGCTTCGACCATGAAAAATCTTGTATATAGATACCGAGTGGATTCATTCTCATTTCCTCTTCAATATCTTCCTCTGTAGCACCTAAACCCATTTCCGCCGTGTAGACAGTCACCAGCGCGCGCATGTTCACAGGGTCCGTCATTAACGCACCCGAACGGTCTCTCATAAACTCAGTCCAATCCACCTGCCAAGTATCAGCTGATTGCGGCAGGATGGACTTAATTTCAACATTAACCATTTGCTTTTCTGCTTGCTTAAACTTGTTAGACTCCGGTGTACCATTAAACCAATAACTCATTTTATTAGTGGCGGGGTCGCTGGGAGATAAATGGGAGTAAACGCGCAAAATGGCTGCCCTTTGCAGCGTGATATCTGGTGTTACCAATCTAGAATCGCTAATGAAGTTGGCAACCGTAGATTTCACAATTCTAGAGTCAACATTAGGCATGGTCGTGACAGGCCCAGCGGTTACGGTATTACCTAGTGCATCAACTTCAACGATATAAGGAATATATTTTGATTGGCTCCCAATATAAATAATTCCAACTACTGCCAGCAAAGCAATCACCATTGATACAATAGCAATCGTTTGCCATACATTTTTTACTGAGTTAATAGCATCTACATTGCTATTCCAAGCATTCCTTGCTGCTACATAGGGGTTCTCAAAATTTCTCTCGTTTTTATCAGAGGCATCATCAATCGGCTGATCATTGGATGCCTTGTTGCCTTTCAATAGAGTCAGGTTCATGCGCTTACCCCCGGTTTATGCTCTAAATATTTATGATCAATACTAACCCCTCTAAAATCGAACCATTTACTGATCCATGCACTTCCATGTTTCTGCTCTAGATTTTTGATCATCGCGATTGAATCTTTGTCTGTGGTTCCAGCAATCGCCATAGCCAGCGGCCCAAGTGCTAATTCAAATAATCGCCGACCTTGTTCCGATACTGAGTAATATTGCCGCTTCGGGATGGCATCGGCGATGATACTTATCTGTTTCTCATTCAGGCCAGCTCTGCGATAGATGGATGACATTTCCTCTTCCCTCGCATTTGGGTTGGGTAGGAATATTTTTGTCGCAGTGGATTCAATGATCACATCAAAGATCCCTGAGTTGATCGCATCCTTAGGGCTGTGAGTCGCCATAATAATGGCGCAGTTCTTCTTGGCGTAAGACTTCAACCAGTCTCTGATTTTCTCCCTAAAGACTGGGTGGCCCAGCATTAACCAGGCTTCATCTAAAATGATGATTGCTGGTTGACCTTCAAGTCTCGATTCGATCCTTCTGAAGAGGTAAAGCAAAACAGGTAGTGCGTACTTCTCACCTAAATTGAGTAGGTGCTCTATTTCAAAGGTGGTGAAGTCTGAAAGCGACAGGCTATCTTCCTCCGCATCGAGTAGATGACCAAGCAATCCGTCTACCGTGTATTGTTTCAGTGCCGAACGGATTTCTTCATCCTGAATGGTCAAAGTGAACTCTGAAAGCGTTCTACCTCCACTTTGATGCATGCTCATAATCGCATGCCCGATCTCATTACGTTGCTCTGGCGTTGTATTCAGGCCATTCAAACCAAGCACAGTATCAATCCATTCCATAGCCCATGCACGATCCGCTTTTGTACTCAAATATTGTAATGGGCAAAATGAAACAGAGTGGTGGTCATCAGCGATTGAATAATGTGTGCCGCCAACAGCCTTAGTGACTGGGTAAAGCGTTTCTGCTTTATCGAAACAGAATATGCTGGTGTTAGGGTACCTGAGAAACTGTAAAGCCAAGACAGCAAGAAGCGTGGTTTTACCGGCTCTCGTTGGGCCACATATCAACGTCGATCCTAAATCTCGCACATGCAGATTCAAAATGAATGGGGTTGAACCGTTCGTAACGGTATACATGAGTGGTGGTGAATTCGGTGGGTAATATGGGCAAGGGGACTTATTTTCACCAGCCCAGATTGTGTTGCTTGGAATCATGTCCGCTAGATTAAGCGTGTTGATCAACGGGCGGCGAACATTCTCCACGCCATGGCCTGGAAGACTACCTAGATAAGCCTCAATGGTATTGATGGTCTCAATTCTTGCTGCAAACCCAAGTCCATTAATCGCTTTCTCTACATATCTTGCAGACTGTTCCAATGAGGCTCGATCCTCACTCATCAGTACCACAACACTCGTGTAGTAACCCATGGAAACAAGACCGCTATTGATTTCACCTATGGCTGTCTCAGCATCTGCAACCATGTTCATTGCATCTTGATCTACATGCCCAACATTGGTGTTAAATACTTGGTCGAAGAAACCTCGAATTTTTTGCCGCCATTTTTTTCGATACTTCTCCAAGTGCTTAACGGCCTCATGATCATCCATAAAGATAAATCTTGAAGACCATCGATATTCAATAGGTAGCTCAGATAAAACAGACAGCACACCGGGTGAACACTCAAATGGAAAACCCTCGATGGCGACTACCTGAATGAAGTTTTTCCCGATCTTTGGAATGACTCCACCATAGAACTCTTGTGAACCGAGTATGATATCGAGGTATATGGGATTGCTTGGCAGCATCACGGGGTGGTTCTTTCCACTAATACAGAATTGAAGCCACGCCAAAAAGTCATCATGAGTCACAGAAGATCCATCTTCCTGCTTCACCGGATGACCAGCTAATCTACTGATTGAAATAGCAGATGACAATTTATTCTCAAGGTTTGATATTTCTTTTTTAAATCGAGAAAGCAGATTTAAGGTTTGTTGTTTTGTATCTGCACTGTTCGGATCTCGGTTGTCGTCATCAAACATCATCTCAATGAACTTTCGCTGAGCGATGAGTGGCGGGAACCATGTAAAAGTGATAATGAAATAGCTTTCATACATGGTTCCGAGATTTTCGAAAAACTTCCTTCGCTCATCATCAATGGCTTTACTGACTGGATCAGGAAAGTATGATTCAGATCGATTTGAATAGGTGGGTGCTGCACGTCTCACAGAATCAACATGAATCATCCACCCATTGCCCAATGATGAAAGCGCCTGATTGATCCTCGCTGAGATATGCGCCCTTTCATTATCAGTGCTGCTTGAAATATCAGTGCCTTTGTACAGCCACGCAGCCATTAACGATCCGTTTTTACAAGCAATTATCCCATCATCCACAACAGCCGAATAATTCAATAGATCCGAAAAACCAGGGCTCATCTCCTTGTACTGATTTAGGTTCTTCTTCGGATTAACCACATATACTTGATAACAGAGCGTAAGCAGCGCAGCTAATGCAACAAGAAAAATGAGCGACATCAGAATTTCGATTAACATTTATATTGCCTTCCTTGCGTAGAGTTATTCTCACGGTACGGCGTGCTTCTAGGGGAGTAATACGCTCTATATTTCCTATGTCTCAAATACACATGGCGTAATTTAGGATCTGCTTTTGCCATGAGTCGCAGTATAAAAAGGGCTGTGAACCAGAGTACAATGCCAAAAATGGTCGCTTTCAAATCTTGCGCAGTAAATATTAATGCCCCTGCAATTAACCCTGAAAACATCACAAGCTCTCGATCTCCACCCATGAACAGCATTTCACGGTTAGCAGCTTTTCGAATCGGTATTTTTCTAAGGGGCATTATTTAAACTCTCATTTACTGATTGTGATTGGCTTCTTGCTCAATAACCCCAATATCAGAAACGCTTGCAATGACAGCGCCTCGACCAAAGAAGTTAGTCATCATATTCTGAGCACCGACCAAGAAGGACATGACCAAAATAATAAAAATGACTGTTCTAAAAAAAGCATTCAGCTCACCACCAAATATCAACACACCACCCGCGACAACAATTCCAACCAGAGATAAGGTAAACGCAACTGGGCCAGTCACACTATTTCTTAGGTTTCCTAACCAGCTCTCATAAGGCAGTGATCCACCTGTACCCACTGTCGCATTTGCAAAATCTGGCAGCAGTAACGCAAACATTGAGAACGCAAGCATTCCTATGACCATAAACTGTTTCTGAGAGTTATTAGCGTTATTTATATTCATACTGATTTCCCTTGTTGCGTTTAAAGGTGATTAATCTGATAAGAACCATTTTTGTATCCAGACACTTCGATAATCTCTTTTACCGAGCGCCCATTTTTATCACGTGAAATGTGAACGATGATATGCACCACATTACCAATCAAAGTTTCAATTTCCCGAGGGGCATCGGCATGCATGCTAATGAGAAGCTTGAGCCGGTCTAACCCAGAGGCGGCATTATTTGCGTGTATAGTTGCAACACCGCCTTCATGGCCTGTATTCCAAGCCATTAAAAGATTCAATGCCTCAGGCCCACGTACTTCTCCAACCAAAATTCTGTCTGGCCGCATTCGGAGAGTGGTTTTGAGTAAGTCCGTCATGCTCACATCAACCGTGGTGTGATACTGAACGTAGTTTTTTGCAGAACACTGAATCTCTCCGGTATCTTCAATGATGATGAGCCTTTCATTAGGATCATTCACAACAATCTGGTTAATCACTGAATTAACCAATGTGGTTTTACCTGATCCGGTTCCACCAATGATTAGAATATTTTTGTGCTGTTCAACTGCATCAACGAGCACACCCCTTTGCTGCTCAGTCATGATTCCATCGGTGACGTAATCTTCGAGCGTAAAGATTGAAATTGCTTTTTTGCGAATTGAAAAAATTGGGGCGGATACGATTGGCGGAAGTGCCCCGGCAAAACGTGAACCATCTAGAGGTAGCTCACCCTCTATGATTGGATTTCTCTTAGTGATCTCTTTACCGTGAAAACCTGCAACAGTTTCAAGCACAGCTTGTGCTTGGGCAGTTCTCATTGAACCAACGCATTGCATAGACTCATTGAGCCTTTCCACCCAGATGTTTCCATCAACATTGAGCAGTAACTCGACTGTCCTCGGATCATGAAGAAACTTTAAGAAGTCAGAGCCCAAATCTCGTTCGAGTTTTGCTTTCGCTCGCTCTTTTACCGAGTGCATAAAGACGCCCTCAATAACTTTGAGCGGATACCTAACTTCAAGTGGTTTAAAAACGTTCTAGAGTGGTTTTTATGAGGAAGAACTGTGGTGGTGATTTCCATTTCGATATATCGTATCCATGCTCGTTCAAATGTTCACAAGCGTACAATATATCGAAATATTTTTTAGGTCAACACACAAAGAGGTCTTAATTTCGATTTTGTGATGGTTTTATTATTTATGTCGACTCATTCTCTTCTGTTAGTTCTGCGATACTTTCTTTTGCTTCTTGTTCCCACTTCTTAACGAGGAATGCTTTATGCTCAGGCAGTATGGCCGTGACTCTTTCATAACCCTCTGGCAAGCGTAATTTGTAGGGTTTTTGTTCTTCCAAGAGTTTTAAAGTGGCTTGATCAAGATCTGTTGTTTCCAACAAGTAAGATAGTGGAACACCTAAGGCAAGGGCGATCTCTTCCATTACTCTTAAACTGGGATTGGCTTTACCGTTTGTTAGATCAGAGAGAAAGGATATGGACACACCAGAAAGCTTTGAAAGCTCTAGCTTTGTCATTTTCCTATCTTCGAGAATTCGAAGGACATTTGTGAAGAAAATAGTCTCGTATAGCACCAACCAATCCTTGGAATTTTAGCGGCTAAAATTTTAGCGGCTAAAATATTTCGTAAGCTATTGTTCCGATGGATTAAACCAATAGGTCGTTGATGGCGGATATTACACTTGAAGCGGTCGTTAGTCACTAAGGAAATTTCTATAGATCATGACAGCGGTTATTGACTAGGAACTTCTCCTGTCTCAATGAGATCATTAAATTGGCTCTCATTTAAGAATTGAACTCCTTGAGCCTCAGCTTTCTCAATTTTCTTTGGCCCTGCGTTATCACCTCCGATCAGGTAATCAAGCTTTTTAGTCACACTTGCTACAACCTTAAAATTATTGCTTCTAGCCTTTTCTATTAGTTCATCTTTTTTAGAAACCCCAAAGCCGGTGAAACAAACCTGTAACCGCTTATCCTTAGCTTTCACCGTACGAATCGAATAAATCAACCTCCATGCTTCAGCATCCGAAAGTTCTTCTATTTCGGCTTCATTCATGTCCGATTTTGAAAGCAGAATCCTTCTAGGTTTTTCACTGGCCATAACTTTCTTCTTGCTAATAGCAATTTACATCAAAATTTTTTGGCACGCACTATTGCATCTTTTATTACTGGTGCCACTGTTTCAAAACATATTCGTCTGTCTTTACAATATTTACTCTTTAACCAATCCAATAACAGTTTTGAACCCTTACTAGAGTTACACCCACAACAGCAAAGACAAATGTTTTCTCTGGTGATGTTTTTTGCATCATTGATAATGTGCTCCCAGCTTGCAGAAGTTTTACGAGAAACTCTAAGAGGTGTAAAAGCTACGCCGCAATAAACACACTCGGTATCTCTATTACGAACTTCTTCCTCTAATAATTTGGGTATATTCCAATTATTCGCCAATTTCTACTCACTAAATAGTTAATGTCGACAGATGTATTGACGTCAGCAAATCCGCATCAGCCAACCCTTGGAATTTTAGCGGCTAAAATGTTTCGTAAGCTATTGTTCCGATGGATCAAATCAAGAATTCATTGATTGCGGATATTATACATGAAGTGGTCGTTAGTGACTTGAATGGAAAACAAAGTATATCCATCACATATCAGCTAATTTTCGAAACGTTTTTTTGTGCGTTCTCAATACTAACTTTGTTTCAGATCTAACGATTTGCTTGCCTAGTTCGCCAGAGAGATCAAGCTTCTTCGTGGCTTTGATTTTCGGACGAGCTACCGCTTTTACTCCATATCTCTCAATTTTTTTATTCATAACAGTAACCCCCAACTCAAACATTTGGCATTTGGCATTTGGCATTTGGCATTTGGCATTTGGCATTTGGCATTTGGCATTTTTAGTCTGACTCATACTTCTTCACCACAAAACCCAAGAACGCCTTATCTGGGTTTTTAATCTCTGGCCGCCCTGTTTTCTTCCAGTGATCAAACCACTCCTGCTCCACAGCATAAATATCCATTCCATCAGGAATAAGTGTTTTCGCTATAGTGTAGGTATCACCCTTTTTGATTTGCGGATACGGTTTATCTTCTGTATCCCACCATTCAGATCTATTGAAAAAGGTGATTTTGTCACCCTCTGAATCATACTCCATGGTGTAATCAGGTAAGTGATTTGACTTGGCGGCAGTCTTTAGTTGCATCCTGAATGTTTTAAGCGGACTTTGGGAACCTGTTTTGATGTGAAGCTTCTCAAGGCCAATACTCCACTTCTTCTGTTGGCCGCAATGCTTTCTAGCAATCTCATAGATTCGCCGCTCAATCGGTTTCCTAAGCCGGAAGTAATCTGGATTTAGCGTTAACACCTCTTGTTTTTCAATCGCATTAAACACCCAATCTGATAAAGTCACCGAAACAGAAAGCAGCCGCCCGTCTAACCCATACTTACGCTGTATGCTTGCACTATCGATTAACCCGAAAAAATCCGTTTGCTCAACATCCCCCGTTTTGATGTTGGTTGTAATCGTCGCCCCTCTTAGCCTTTCCAACGATTGCTCAAACGCTTTGTAGTCTTTCCCACCGGTATCTCTATTGGTAAAGATCAATAAATCACGCGTGTTGATCTTAACCCGCTTAGAAATTGGTTCACCGGCATTAAGCTTTGCGATCACTTGTGAGATGGCATAGATCAGAATGTCTTTATCGTAGATGGTCGGCAACCCATGAACACTTGGCGTGATCTTTACCCAGTTATCACCGTAACGGTACTCTCTGACCGTCTTCACAGGATTTTTCGACAAAGAGTAAAACGGGTGTTCCATTTGGGGTAAAATGTCTTTTAATACAGCATCTTGTACATCACAGATGAAAAGATTTACCTGAGGGTGTTTCTTACGAATCAATGGATCTAACTCGTTAGGTGGGGCTTCATTCGGGGTTTCAGTAACCATAAGCGGCTTCCATTCCAAGGGTTCGGGGTTTCGTTAACCTCTTTCATATTCGGGGTTTCATTAACCTTTGTCAAGTTTTCGGGGTATCATTAACCCTAGAAGCTATTTTGAGGGTTAAATGAGCTAATATGGGCTGGTTGTTGATAACTTGTGGTTTTAGTTCGGGGTATCATTAACCGATGTCAGGATTTCATTAACCCAGATTCGGGGTATCATTAACCATTTTTCGGGGTATCATTAACCGGGAGCGCGTTTTTTGACGTTTTTTTCTTTTAATTTCAATAGCTTGCAACGCCTATCTAATTGCGTAACACATATTTAACACTTCTTTTAACACATATATTTAACACTTTATTATTGGGCCTGTGGATATGTGGACTAATCGTGCAAGAGAGTCGCTAGATTCATGTGGACGATGCTACGCACCGTGTTGCGTTTACTGTGGACGACCCTTCGGGCGTGTGGACAGAACATGAAAAGCAAAAAACGCTTTTCACATTCTGACTCACACTGTCGACCACAGCAAGCCACACACTTCGACCACAAAGACCGACAACAACAAATTGATATTATTAATAAAAATTATAAAAACAAAAATCAATTGAATTATACGCAGATAGCGTATATATTTAACTATACGCAAGTAACGGACAAATAATTAGGGAGCGCATGAAAGCACTTTTTTTAGAGTTACCTCCTTTTGAAAAATATCGTGAGGACTATCTTAGTGATGATGCCTACAAGGAATTGCAACGGTATTTACTAGATAACCCCGAAGCTGGAGATGTCATACAAGGAACGGGTGGTCTTCGAAAAGTTAGATTTTCTGATCCGAAAAGAGGTAAAGGAAAAAGAGGTGGTACTAGGGTTATTTACTATTGGTGGGGAAACGGGAACCAATTCTGGCTATTTACCATCTTCAACAAGGACGAGATGGCAGACCTAAGTTCAGACGAACGAAAAATACTTGCTAATCTTTTGAAGAAAGAATTAACAGTGAGGAAATCAAAATGAAGCGTAACTTATTCGATGAACTGTCTGAAGGCTTCGATGCATTAAAATCAGAGCGGGAGGGTAAGTTAACCCTTAAACAGCACTCAGTAGATAACTCATTTGAAACACCCGCTATTTCCAGTGAGGATCTAATTAAACTTCGAGAGCAATTAAACCTTTCGCAAGCTATCTTTGCTCACTACTTAAGAATAAACAAACGCACGCTTGAAAACTGGGAACAAGGGCGTGCTCAACCTAACGCACAGGCAGCAGTTCTAATCAAACTTGTTCAAAAATACCCTGATACAATTGATAGACTTCAATCTGTTTAATAATTGCTCAAAATCATACTTTTAATAAACGCAAGCTTTTGAAAAAGAGCCGTGCCTTCGAAAGGTTAGGTACTGAAAAAACAACAAGCCGATAGACCACGACACATACTTTCACTAACGTTAACACCTCTCAATTATCTTTCCTAACAACGCTGAACACTCATTTCAAAAATTCAAAGTTGCACGCGTGATCACCAAAAAATTTTAGCCGCTAAAATTTTTAATTGATTAACCTAATAGGTTTAGCTAAACTTTCGTCCAGGCTAACAATGAAGATCAATTGGAATGAAGAAGCAGCTAAGGTTGACGGAAACTCAATTTCGAATCGCAACAAAAGATGCGAAGTTTAGTAAACAAACTTTGGAGATCGCTCATGCAGTTCTAGTAGAAGGGCGTTCGCAATCAGAGTTTGTAAAAAAATTTCAACTGACTAAAGGGGCTGTCTCTCAAGCTGTTAAACGTGTGTTTAGTCGTGTGGATATGCTTCCCTCTGGATTTGAGAAAGTGACCGCCGTATTGCCTGAACATCAAGCTTTCATCGTTAAAAAATGGGCTAGAGATGCCGAGGAAATAGGCGAGGACTAATGAAAACACTTGTTACTGCAAATCAGAAAGGTGGGGTCGGGAAAACATCAACGGTTGTTCATCTGGCGTTTGATTTTTTTGAAAGAGGCTTGAGGGTTGCCCTCATCGATCTAGATACCCAAGCGAATGCATCTTACACCCTGAAAGATTATGCAAGTGGATACATCGCAAGTGACTTGTTTAATCAAACCCCTGAAGACCTCAAAGAAAGCCTTGCAGACCTACCCGATGAAGGGCCTCTGCTTAGTCTGATCGAATCTGATCCAGCGTTAGCAAACATGGAGAAAAGAACCGTTCAAGAAGCGAGTGCAGCCTTCAAGAGTAACATTGCAGCCCTAGAACAATTTGGTTTTGACCTCGTTCTAATCGATACAGCACCTTCGCTTGGTGTCTGTATGGCAGCCGCGCTTTACTCCGCTGATTATGTACTATCACCAATAGAGCTTGAGGCATACAGTATTCAGGGTATCAAAAAAATGGTGACGACTATCGTCAACATCCGTAAAAGTAACCGAGGTTTGCAATTCCTTGGGATGATGCCAAGCAAGGTTGATGCGAGAAACCCCCGACACAAACGACACCTGGACGAACTCGTCCAAGCCTATCCAGAGCTAATGATTCCCGCGAGTATTGGTTTGAGAAGCAGCATTGCAGATGCATTAGCGAGCTGTATTCCAGTTTGGAAGATCAAAAAAACATCAGCTAGAAAAGCAGCCAAAGAAGTTAGGGAAGCTGCAAACTTTGTATACGACAAAATGTATTCTTAATTATTGCCGAGTTTAAATGGAGATTATGCAAGATGGCTACTACCGCTACTGCAAGAAAGAAGTCAAAAGAGAAATCATTAACAAACAGTCTCGGCCTAGATAGTATTGGCGATTTATCTGGATTGTTAGATACGGATGTATCAAACGGCCCCTTGATGTTGGACATGAATCTGATTGATGAAGACCCCAATCAGCCCAGAAGTGCTGACAATCCAGGCTTCAGTAAAGCCAGTTTGGAAGAGTTAGCTTCAACGATAGAGCCTAGAGGGGTTAAGTCACCGATCTCTGTTAGAGAGAATCCAGACCAACCCGGAAGATATATTATCAATCACGGTGCGAGACGTTACCGTGCATCGAAGCTAGCAAAACGAGAAGCAATTCCAGCCTTCGTAGATAACGATTACTTGGAATCAGATCAGGTTATTGAAAACCTCCAAAGAAACGAGCTAACGGCCCGTGAGATTGCTGATTTTATTGGCAGAGAGTTAGCAAAGGGTAAGAAAAAAATTGAGATTGCAAAAAGCATTGGTAAGTCTCCGGCATTTGTCAGTCAGCATGTGACGCTCCTAGATTTGCCAGACTTTGTTGCTGATGCATTCAACACTGGGCGCACAAAAGACGTGACTGTGGTGAATGAGCTGGTCACTGCTTTCAAGAAAGATCCAGAAAAAACGAAAACCTGGTTTGAGAAAGGCCAGGATGAAATTACCCGTCCCGCAGTCAAAGAACTGAGAGAGTTCATCGATACCAAGCAAGAGCAAGAAGAGGCTCTGGCTGAGGTTGAAGAAGATGAGCCTGACCAAATTCAAGAGGAAGAGCCTAAAGCTCTAGAGCAGGCTTCTGAGCCCGCTGAGGCTCATGTTGAGTCTGCTCCTCAAACAGACAACAAACCAAAGTCAAAAGATTCTAGCAAGATTAAAAAAGCAATTGTTCAGGTGGTCTATTCAGATCGCGCAGCAAGATTAGTTCTAGATAAGAGACCAACCTCAGAGGGGCTTGCTTGGCTTAAGTTTGATGATGGTGATGAGTCAGAAGTTGAACTCAAAGAAGTTCAATTGAAATCCATCATCGAAGCTTAGCAATGTGGTGATCACTCACCACTTTTCAGGGAAATCGCTTTGGAATCGAAAGAAATCGTTTATGTTTTGTCGAACTCTGCTATGCCAGGCATCCTCAAAATTGGAAAAACTACGCAAGCAGATGTTTCGCTGCGAATGAACCAGCTTTACACCACTGGTGTACCCGTTCCTTTTGAGTGCGAATATGCAATCGAAGTAGAAGATTGCTCCAAGGTTGAGTCTGCTTTGCACATTGCATTTGGCCCAAGTCGTGTAAACCCAAATCGAGAGTTTTTTAAAATTGATCCAGAGCAGGCCATTGCAATTCTGAAGCTTCTGGACCAGAGGGACGTGACCCCTGATGTCCGTCGCGATTTAAATAGTAATGTGAGCCAAGCAGAAAAAGACTCTGGTAAACGGCTTCAGAAAAGACCAAACATGAATTTTGAAGAAATGGGGATTCATGTAGGCTCAACGCTAATTTACAAAGATGGCAGTACAACTGTTGAAGTAACGAGCGCTAAGAAAGTAAATTATGCTGGTCAAGAAATGACCCTTACAGCAGCTACTCGTGAGGTTATGGGGATAGACTATTCTGTTCAGCCGTCACCCCACTGGACATACGAAGGTAAGCTCTTGAAAGATATTTATGAGTCAGTTTACTCGGATGACAATACTTGATCAGCTACGCATTTTGAAAGGGCGTTGAACGTTAACAAAAATAGGGAACTTTATGAAACAGCGCCTGCTAGTGATGAACGGCTCTAAGATCTTACAAAATCATTCTCAGGGTACTTGGCAAAACCAAAAGGTCGAAAAGGCCGGTTTACTTAAGCCTGGAATTTACAACATCTACAACGCCTCTGTGGCTGATACCACGAAAGAGTATGAAGGCGTTATCGTTCACTCTGATAAGTCAAAAGTCTACCAACAGATTGGAAAAAAAATTGTTGTTCATGAAACGGTTCACTTTGATAAATTGCCTCAAGATGGTTCTTTCAAAAAGCTCAAGTACGATCAAGATTGTAAGATATCTATGGAAACAGTTGATCCGAAGAAACGAAAACTGGTTCAAAAATTTTAGCGGCTAAAATTTTTGAACTAAAAGCTCGTTCATGAAACAAAAACCAAAACAACAACGCTGAGCATAACAATCATTGAGGCCGTTAGATTAACCATCGCAGTAATACGCTCTTTTTTTATCATTTCAGTTAATCTAATCTCAGTGTCGCCTAGAGTGGCGTTTAAAGCCGCTGAGGCGCTTTCTACGCCTTGATCAATACCTATTGTTAGGTTTTCTCTAATCGCCCCTAGAGAGGCGTTTAAGAGGCTTTCAGAGCGTCTCTTTGCAGCCACTTCCCAAGCATGTGTGATTTCTTCAAGTTCAGATTTGAATTGATTGATTATTTCTTGCTGGGATTTTTGAGAATCGTTTAGTAAACGATCATTCATGGTTTGCAATATGAGGATTGGGTCATCCTTGCTGACGTTGATTCCATGCTTGACCGAGATTTCTTTGATGGTTTCTTCCAACCTACCCTCTTCATCGAAAGCGCTCATAAGACTGCCGCGCCTTCAAGCTGAGAAAATAAGTCTTTTTTGATTAACTTGATGCGTTGCCGGGTCATGATTGTTAGATTCTTATCTTCAAGCGCTTCATCAAAAGTCATTCTTGCTTGTAGCATTTCAGAAAAGTCTCGGCCATAAGTTTCTTCCTTCAGCTCTGGGATTTGTACTATGGCTGATACGCGCTCTTTGTTTGAGAGATAGGCTTTCATCTCTTCAAAATGCTTCCCATCATGCTCAATTGGCCCCCAGTACGGATTAAGCCAAACGATGAAAGTGCTCTCTTCTGGAAATTGAGAAATGAGCTGCGAGAAACCGCTGACAGTATCAAGCAATGCTTGTCCACCTGTGATCACAGTATGAACAATGAGTTCGTGTCCCATCTGGGCGAGTAGCTCAGGCACTTGATTACTGATGAGGTAGTGAGACAACGGAACAAAGGAAGATGCACCGTTATCAATAATCACATCCCCTTCTGTCTCTGCAATCTTCTCGATTAGATCATCGAACTTTCTAGTATTGATTTCATCACCATCCATAATATCCAAGCGCTCAACCTGCAAATTTTTGTAGCCAGCAAATGTTGTATTGATTGGGTCGGTATCAATGCAGAGAGGAGTTTTTCCATTTGAGCCTTTAAACTGGGCAATCGCTGAAGCAATCATGGATTTTCCAACGCCGCCCTTTCCTTGTAAAACGATATGAATTTTGGCCATTACAATAATTCCTCTTTATTGGGTTTTGGATTGAATGTGAACGATGAAGTCTTTTGCTGTTTTGGTTTTTGAACAGATGCCCTTTTGGGTTTTGCCGGTGTTTCAGGCAGTGTCTTTTCTGGTTCGTTTGTTATGTATTTTCTGATTTGTTTTGCGAAGGTTTGATAAGCACACTGAATTTTTCCCGACTCGCGCATGTGCTCCCAAATGATTTTTCTTGAATATCCGTTTTCGAGAGCGGCTTTGATGTCGTCTTTCACAGCAAGGAAGGAAACGGTGCAAAGATCTCGTCTTGGTTTTTTTGCTTCTCGGGATTTGATCCAGCCCGCTAATTCATCCGTGTAACTTTTCGGCATTGTGACAACTCCATCTCGCGAGCTTTGTATCAAGCAAGTCCAATATTTTTCGATCATTATATTGAAAATATCTAATATTCGCTATATCGAATAAAAATTTAGTGTTAGTCTATTTCCTAAATCATGATAAGTCGCCTGTTAGATCTTTTTCTTTCTGGCGTAAATAAGCGCGAAGCGCTGGGCAGGATAGGTGATGTAGGCCCACAAAATAAATTTTGGTTGGCCTACATCACAAACCTTATTCGCAAAGCTCAACGGTTATCCTGCTCTGCGAGGCAACTGACTACCGTCAGTTTTGAAAGGGAAATGAAATGGAACGTAAAAGAGCAACAAGGAGAACCTTCAATCCAATCAAGGTTTATTGTCTTCCTGAAGAACGAGCCAAGATTGAAGAAAATGCGAAAGCTGCTGGAAAAAGTCTTTCGGCATTTTTGACGGCTATTGGTCAAGGGTATCAAGTTAGTGGTGTTGTCGATTGCGAGCAGGTTCGAGAGATGGCGCGGATAAATGGTGATTTGGGTAGGTTAGGTGGTTTACTCAAACTCTGGCTGACAGATGATGAGAAGACTTCACATTTTGGCGAATCGACATTGAGGGCGGTTTTGTCAAAAATCGAAGCTACTCAAAACCAATTATCAGAGACTATGGCAAAAGTTGTGATGCCTAGAACTGATCCAAAATTTTAGCGGCTAAAATTTTGGAGCTTTAAATGATTGTGAAGCACGTTCCTATGAGAACGGTCAAAAAAAGCGATTTCTCTGATCTGGTTAAGTACCTGACTGACGACCAAGGGAAAGAACACCGCATTGGCGATATTCAGATAACCAATTGTGCATCAGCAAATTTGAGTGGCGCAATTCCAGAAATCCTTGCGACCCAAAGATTAAATACAAGATCTAATAACGATAAAACCTATCATCTGATTATCAGTTTCAGAGCAGGTGAGAATCCTAGCCAAGAAGTTTTGAAAGCAGTTGAGGAAAGAGTGTGCTCGGGGCTTGGTTTTGCAGAGCATCAAAGAATCAGTGTGGTTCATCGGGATACAGATAATCTGCATATTCATGTTGCCATTAACAAAATACATCCTCAAAAAAATACGATTCTTGAACCATACAAAGCCTATAAAAAAATGGCTCAGTTGTGTACTGAATTAGAGGAAAAGTTTGGGCTAGAGAAAGACAACCATGAACAGGTTCAAACCACGTCTGAAAATCTTGCCAATGACATGGAGCGACACTCTGGCCAAGAGAGCTTGGTTTCTTGGATTCGAGAGAACTGTCTTAAAGGATTAAAAGCTGCAAATAGTTGGAAGGGCTTGCATCAGATTTGTTTGGATCATGGCCTTGTCTTAAAAAAACGCGGAGCTGGCCTTATCTTTCTACAAGATGATATTTTTGTGAAAGCGAGCACTG
This sequence comes from Gammaproteobacteria bacterium, assembly GCA_038135915.1. GTDB lineage: Bacteria > Pseudomonadota > Gammaproteobacteria > Pseudomonadales > UBA6940 > JAYPYM01. Next base: position 2,211 of record JAYPYM010000033.1, on the reverse strand, counting down.
TTGATCGCTCATTGTCGAAAGCTGCGTTAGAAAAACGACTTGGTGAGTTTGAAGTCAGTGAAGATCAATCAAATAAGAAACCAAAGAAAACCTATACCGCAAAACCCAAAGACCTCGATGAGGCATCATCCAATCTTTACGAACGGTACCTTCAGTACAACTCGCATTTGAATGAACAAAGACCCATTCGAACTAAAGAGTCAAAGGCCAAAAAGAGTAGGGTTTACTCTGAGGCGCAAAGAAAACACAAACTCAAAGTGAAAGCTATTAAGGCGCTGAGTTTCTCACGAGCGATTAAAAAAATACTTTACCGCAATTCCTACCGAAAATTTACACTCTCAACTCAATCTATCAATCGTCAGTACCGACAAGAACAGCAAGAGCTATATCAAACGTTGAAAAAGCAAACTTGGGTGGACTGGCTCAAGCAGGAAGCAGCCTCTGGCAATACCCAAGCGCTGAAGCTGTTGCAGGCTCGTGAAAAGAATAATTCACTCAAAGGAAACGTGATTTACCTTGATGGTGCCACCGAAGACCTCTTGCCCAATAAGAAGTTTAGGGTGGATGGTATCTCCAAAAAAGGTTCTGTGGTTTATCGAGTAGGTCGCCAAGCGGTGAGAGAACATACCAACCGTCTTCAACTGCCAGTTGATGCAACCGACTTCACCATTCTTACAGCCATAGATATGGCTCTGGAAAAAGGAGGCTCTATTTCATTAAGCGGTGGCGCTGACTTTAAAGCGAAGGTCATCAAGCTCTCAGCTTATTTCAACAGGAAAATAAGGTTAAAAAATAACCATTTTCAATCCCTAAAAAACAAACTTGAGGAGGAGATAAATCATGGCCGACGAACACGAGTTGTTGAGCCCCGAGGACGAGTTGGTGGAGGAAGCATTAAAGGCTCTGGACAACGAGGATCTAGCGGCAGAGTTCAGGGAGGATATGGAAGAGACCCCGTTCAACGAGAAAACGCAAATTCCAGTTCAAACACCTCTAAGCCAAACATTGGCAGGATTGGAGCAGCACCGCCGCCCGAATCCAGAAACCGTTTGCGAGACTTGTCCGAACTCGGTTTGGTTTACTTCACCGAAAGAAGTGAAGTGTTATTGCCGAGTAATGTATCTCGTGACATGGAGCAGCAAAAACCCGAACCAACTCACCGCATGCGATGGGATTTTTCTCAATCAGGAATAACAAACAAACATATAGCCGCTGTTAATCAATATATCGAAGAAAGAGAACAAAAAAGAAAGAACGGTATCGATATATCGAAACATACTCTGTATACTGACTCTCATAAAGAATACAGCTTTGCTGGCATTCGAAATATCGACCAGTTTGCAATAGTGCTTTTAGAGGTTGCCGGTATTTCAGAAGCCGACAGCACATCGATTGTTGAGCTACTGCCAGTCGATGAGGCCACAGCTAAACGATTGTCGCGAGTTAAAGTCGGCAATCGTGTGACTGTTACGAAGAAGGGATTAATTCGGGTAAAAAGAGGAAGGAGTCGGTGAAAGATATTTTCAACAATGCAGTTGGCCCACAGGTTCGAAGCAACAATAAAAAAAACCGCAGGCTCATTCCTTTTCTCAGTATCGCTTCTTTGGTTGCAGGGTTTCAAGCAGCCACTCAACACTTTGCCAACAGCTTTAATTATCAGGATGCGCTTGGCGGTCATTTTCATCAAATCTATTTTCCTTGGTCAATAATTGGTTGGGGAATGGAGTGGGGCGAGCAATATGCTCAGGAGCTTCAGCAGTCAGCGAGTTTAGGTCTCGTTGTCTCTTCCTTTGGTTTGCTATTGCTGTATCTCATCAAGGTCTTCAATAAAAACTCAACCAAGCTGAATCCTTATTTACATGGTTCAGCTCGATGGGCAAACATTTCCGATATTAGAAACTCGGGCCTATTACCAAAGAAACGTTCACTCAAAGATAAGCTTTTAGGTAACGGCCATAGTGAAAGTGCAGGTGTTTATGTTGGTGCTTGGAAGGATCGGTTTGGTAAGCAGCATTATCTTCGACACAACGGGCCTGAAAATGTTTTGAACTTTGCACCCACTCGTTCAGGTAAGGGTGTTGGTCTGGTTATTCCTACCTTACTCTCTTGGCCTCATAGCGCAGTGATCACTGATCTAAAGGGAGAGCTTTGGGCGCTTACTTCAGGTTGGCGACAAGCTTATGCAAAAAATAAGGTCATGCGATTTGAGCC
>JAYPYM010000032.1:20944-25658 GCA_038135915.1 Gammaproteobacteria bacterium | reverse complement strand
GATGTAGAGAAGCTGAGAAAGGATGTGGCCAAGTTCCTCGGTGTGCCCGTTCACATAAACATTGAGGAGATAAGAAAGCCCGAGCTTGATGCCAAATTGGTTGCAGACAGTGTTGCGTCTCAGCTCGAGCGAAGGGTTATGTTCCGAAGAGCGATGAAAAGGGCTGTTCAAAGCGCAATTAGGCAAGGTGCGAAAGGAATAAAAGTACAAGTAAGTGGTAGACTTGGTGGTGCAGAAATCGCGAGAACTGAGTGGTATAGAGAGGGTAGGGTGCCACTTCATACGCTAAGGGCTGACATAGATTATGATACCGCTCGTGCTGAAACAACCTATGGAACCATTGGTGTTAAAGTCTGGATTTTTAAAGGTGAAATATTAGGCGGAGAAGATGAAGCTAGTTCAGCAACTACCGCTGCTGTAAATATTTAACTTAATTAAATGCTATATAGTAAACGTATGAATAAGGGTTAGTTAGATATGTTAATGCCCAAAAGAACGAAGTTTAGAAAGCAGCAAAAAGGAAGAAACAGGGGTCTCGCGCAGCGTGGGAATAAAGTTTCGTTTGGTACCATCGGCCTCAAAGCGACTGAGCGCGGGAGATTAACCTCTAGGCAAATCGAGGCCGCACGTAGGGCTATGACTCGTCACGTCAAAAGAGGCGGTAAAATATGGATAAGAGTTTTCCCTGATAAACCCATCACAAAGAAACCTTTAGAGGTTCGTATGGGTAAAGGAAAAGGTGGTGTGGAGTATTGGGTAGCACAGATAAAACCTGGGAAAGTTTTATATGAAATGGAGGGTGTATCTGACGAGATAGCTACTGAAGCTTTTCAGTTGGCAGCAGCCAAATTACCTTTCAAAACTACAGTCGTTAAGAGATTGGTGATGTGATGAAAAAAACAGATTTATTAAAATCCTACCGGGGTAAGACTAAAGAGGAATTAAAGGAGGAGCTGAAAACTAATCAGCTCTCGGCCTTTACTTTGAGGATACAGAAGTTTAATGGGAGTTTGGAAAAAACTCACACCATTAGAGAAAATAGGAAGAATATCGCTCGGGTGAAAACTTTGTTGAAAGAATTACAGGCTAAATAATTATGCAAAATACATTAAAAAAAGAGCGGCTACTGTTTGGTACAGTCGTCAGTGACAAAATGCAAAAAACCGGTGTCGTTTTAATAGAACGCAAGGTTAAGCATCCGATGTATGGCAAGTATGTAAAGAAGTCAACCAAAATAAAATTTCATGACGAGAATAACGAAGCTACTGTTGGTGACAAAGTTTCAATTATTCAGACAAGGCCTATATCAAAATTAAAGTCCTGGAAACTTGATAGAGTTCTTGAGAAAGCTAAGAAATAAACGGCTAAAAACAGATTTGGAGAAAAATAGCCATGATTCAAATGCAGACGCTTCTAGAAGTAGCGGATAACAGTGGGGCCCGAAGAGTCAGATGTATTAAAGTGCTAGGCGGTTCAAAGAGGAGATATGCCGGGGTTGGGGACGTAATCAAGGTTTCTGTTATCGAGGCAAGCCCTAGAGGAAGAGTCAAAAAAGGCGATGTGGCATTTGCGGTCGTGGTTAGAACTAAGAATGGGATTAAACGATCTGACGGAGCAATTGTTAGGTTCGATTCAAATGCAGCTGTTCTCCTCAACACGCAAAAGCAGCCAATGGGGACTAGGATTTTTGGTCCAGTAACCAGAGAGTTAAGAAACGAGCAGTTTATGAAAATTATTTCTTTGGCCCCAGAAGTACTTTAGTTAGAGTTAAGGTGATTTTATGAAAAAGTTGAGATCAAAAGACGAAGTAGTTGTGATAAGTGGTCGTTGTAAAGGGCAAAGAGGTATCTTGAATAAAATCTTAGATAACGGTAAGTGTTTGGTTAAAGGTATTAATCTTGTGAAAAAACACCAGAAACCAGATCCTCAAAGGGGTAGGGAAGGTGGAATACAGGAGAAGGAAGCACCAATTGATGTTTCTAACATTGCCATCTGGAATGCAGAGACCGAATCTGCAGATAGAGTAGGTTTTAAGATAATAGACGGTAAAAAAACGCGAATTTTCAAATCAAACTCTAAGCAACTACCTCAGCTTTGAAAGCATTACTAGGAAAAAGGTCATGTCTGATTTAAAAAAGAAGTATAGAGAAGAAATAGTCCCCGCTCTCATGAAAGAGTTTGGCTATAAAAATAGAATGCAGGTACCGAGTATTAAGAAGATCACCCTTAATATTGGTGTTGGGGAAGCTGCACAGGACAAGAAGGCAATACAGGGTGCTCTAGAGGATCTAACTAAGATATCTGGTCAAAAACCGGTCGTTTGCAAGTCTAAAAAGTCAGTAGCAGGCTTTAAGATAAGGGAAGGTTGGCCAATTGGGTGTAAAGTAACGCTCAGAAATAAGATGATGTATGACTTTCTGTATAAGCTTATAGCTATTACAATTCCTAGGATCCGAGACTTTAGAGGCCTAAACAATAAGTCATTTGATGGTAGGGGTAATTATAGCTTTGGGCTTCAGGAACAAATTGTTTTTCCAGAAATAGATTTCGACAAAATAGATAAAATCAGGGGATTAGACATTTGTATCACTACAAGTGCAAATACCAATGAAGAAGGGCAGAGCTTATTAAAAGCGTTTAATTTACCGATTAAGAATTAGAGTCTAAAAGCTGAATGCTTAAATAGAGATAGGATCAAAAAAAAATTTCAAAAAATTCTCTGATAGAGCGCGAGAAAAAGCGCGCAAAGCTGGTTGAGAGATACCAGGAAAAGAGGTCTAGATTGAAGGATATTATCAAAAGTGCTTCGAGTTCTGATGAGGACAAATGGAAGGCTCAGATGACATTGCAAGGCCTACCAAGAGACTCTTCATCTTCTAGAAGAAGAAATCGGTGTGGGCTTACAGGTAGGCCGCATGGTTACTTTAGAAAGTTTGGCTTGGCGAGGAACAAATTGCGAGAGTCAGCTATGAAAGGCGAGATTCCCGGCTTGGTAAAAGCTAGTTGGTAACTTGACATTATTCGATTGAGGACATTAAAGTGAGCTTACAAGACCCAATAGCCGACATGTTAACCAGAATCCGCAATGGTTATATGGTAAGTAAAACTGAGGTGGCGATGCCATCCTCAAAGATTAAAGTAGCCATCGCACGAGTTTTGCGCGATGAGGGTTATATTATAGGCTTTACCGAGGAAGGTGAGACTAAACGCACCCTAAAGGTCAGTTTAAAGTACTATGAAGGAAAATCTGTTATTGAGAAAATTCAACGTGTAAGCAGATCCGGTCTGAGAAGATACGAGGGTAAAGACAGTCTTCCAAAAATTAAGGATGGTCTTGGCGTGGCCATAATTTCAACATGCAAAGGAATTATGTCTGACAAAGCAGCAAGAGAAGCCCATGTGGGCGGCGAAGTCCTCTGCTACGTGTACTGACCGTTTAAAGTGTGAAACCGGAAACTCAAAGAGAAAAATTTTATACTGGGTAAAGAAAATGTCGAGAATTGCAAAAAAAGCCATAAAGGTATCTGATAAATTAACAGTAAATATCGGCAGCGGCACTGTCACTCTTAAGGGAAAGCTGGGAGAAAAGGTGCTGAGTATTCACCCCTCGGTAAGTGTGGTACAAGAAGGCGATGTTATTAAGGTCCAACCCAATGAGCAGAGTAAAGCGGCATGGGCACAGGCAGGAACCACGCGAGCACTGTTGAATAATATAATTATCGGGGTGTCGGAAGGCTTCATAAAGACATTAAACTTGGTGGGCGTAGGCTATAGAGCTCAAGCCAAGGGGACTACCTTAAACTTGAACTTAGGTTTTTCCCACCCTGTTGAATTTAAAATGCCGGATGGAGTGTCTGTAGAAACACCTAGTCAAACTGAAATTGTGTTGAAGAGTTCTGATAAACAACTCTTGGGTCAGACTGCTGCTAATATTCGCTCCTTCAGGAAACCTGAGCCTTACAAAGGAAAGGGTATTAGGTATTCGGACGAAGTAATCAAGCGTAAAGAAGCAAAGAAAAAGTAATCAATAGGTAAATAATTTAAAGGTTCAATAATGAGCGTTAAGAAAGTTAGCCGTCTAAAGAGAGCGAAGAGAGCTCGAAAAAAAATAGCGAGTTTGGGTTCAGCAAGGTTGTCTGTTCACCGGACCCCGAGACATATATATGCACAGGTCATATCCGAATGCGGAAAGAAGGTCCTAGCATCTGCATCGTCTGTTGAAAAGACGTTTAGGGAAGATAGCACAGGAAATATCAAGACTGCCGAAAGTATTGGAGTGCTTATTGCGCAGAGAGCGATCGATGCCGGCGTTAAAGATATAGCGTTTGATAGATCAGGTTTTAAATATCATGGTCGCGTGAAAGCACTGGCTGAGAAAGCTAGAGAAAATGGCTTAAACTTTTAGGGGGTTATGATGGCAAGAGAGAGATTGACAGAAGATAGTGAGGGATTGCAAGAAAAGCTCGTACAAGTAAATAGAGTAGCAAAAGTAGTTAAGGGTGGTAGGATATTTGGTTTTACAGCCTTAACAGTGGTTGGCAATGGTAATGGGAAAATTGGTTTCGGAAGAGGAAAAGCCAGAGAAGTTCCTGTGGCGATACAAAAAGCGCTAGATGCTGCGAGAAAGAATATTATACAAGTAGAGCTCAAAGATACTACCTTGCAGCACAGCATTACGGCTAACCATGGAGCCTCAAAGGTATTTTTACAGCCA
>JAYPYM010000032.1:9436-20934 GCA_038135915.1 Gammaproteobacteria bacterium | reverse complement strand
TGCTAGAGGTATGTGGCGTCCATAATGTCTTAGCAAAGTGTTACGGGTCTACAAACCCTGTAAACGTTGTTCAAGCAACCTTCAAGGCACTGGCAAGTATGATAACTCCCGAGCATGTTGCTGCAAAAAGGGGAAAGCCAGTAGAGTATATTAAAGGATAATTTTAATTTTGAGGAAATTATGAGTAGTCAAAATTACATTAAAGTAACACTTAAAAAAAGTATAGCTGGTCGGTTGAAGTCTCATATAGCCTCTGCTAGGGGTCTTGGCCTTCGGAAAACTAACCAGAGTGTTGAAGTATTAGACACACCGGATAACCGAGGCATGATTAACAAAATCGCTTATTTGGTTGAAGTCACTGAGAATTAAGTTAACAGTAGCGACCTTGCCCTATGGCATTAAAGTAGTTTGCAACTTCTAAATATATATTTGAATGAAAGGTGATTAAATGCTACTAAATGAATTAGCACCAGCTTTGGGTAGTAAGAAACAGAAGAAAAGAGTGGGCAGGGGTATAGGGTCTACCGATGGGAAGACCTGTGGTCGTGGTCACAAAGGTTTAAAGTCTCGTTCAGGTGGTAAGGTGAAACCAGGGTTTGAAGGCGGACAGATGCCGATAAAGAGACGGGTACCTAAGTTTGGTTTTACCTCTCGTAAATCGAGGACTGTGCAAGAGATCAGGACCTCTGAATTACAAAAACTGGATTTATCTGAAGTCACGATTGAAAACTTACAAAGTGCTAACCTGATAAAAAGCACAACCAAATACGTGAAAGTTGTGCTATCTGGCGAACCCAAACAAGGGCTTGTATTCACGGATAAGAGCGTAAGGTTAACAAAAGGTGCCAAAGAGAAGGTTTTGAGCATGTCTGGGAAGATTGATTAGTTTTGGCACTGAAGAATAGCAACTGATTTTGGAAGCGAAATGGTAAAGCAAGCAGCCCAAGCAGGTCCTTCGTTAGGAATGAATAGTAAATTAGGAGAACTTTGGCAAAGATTAAGGTTCCTCCTCCTAGCGATGTTTGTATATAGAATTGGTGCGCATATACCAGTACCTGGGATAGACCCTCTGCGACTCGAGTCCCTATTCAAGCAGAACGAGGGGACCATAGTAAGTATGGTTAACATGTTCTCAGGCGGGGCGTTAGAGCGAATGAGCGTGCTTGCACTAGGGATAATGCCATATATTTCTGCCTCGATCATTATGCAGCTGATGACAGCTGTGACTCCTCACTTGGAACAACTAAAAAAGGAAGGGGAAGCTGGTAGGAGGAAAATTACTCAATATACCAGGTTTGGGACGCTCGCCTTAGCGATATTGCAATCCTTCGGGATGTCCGTTGGCTTACAAAGCCAAGGTATAGCCTTAGAAGCAGGCCCGTATTTTATTTTTACATCGGTCGTTTCTTTAGTGACGGGTACAATGTTTCTTATGTGGCTTGGCGAACAGATAACCGAGAGAGGTATTGGAAATGGTATATCTCTGATTATTTTCGCGGGAATAGTCGCAGGCTTACCTGGCGCGATCGGTCAGTCTATTGAGTCCGCACGGCAGGGAAACATACATAGTCTCGCGCTTTTATTTGTCCTCGTTGTGGCAATAGCAGTAGTTGCTTTCGTGGTATTTATGGAAAAAGCCCAGCGCCGGCTGAAGGTGAACTATGCAAATAAACAGGCAGGTAGATTTGGCTATAATCAACAGCAAAGTCACCTACCCTTAAAGATTAATATGGCGGGTGTTATACCGCCTATATTTGCGACTAGTATCCTGCTTTTCCCGGCAAGCATAGGGCAGTGGGTAGGTAACGCGAAACAGCTAGAGTTTTTGCAAACTATCTCGCTCGCACTGAGTCCGGGGCAGCCGCTCTATATAGTGCTATTTGCTGTCGGTATCGTGTTCTTTTGTTACTTTTATACTGCTTTAGTGTTCAACGCAAAGGACTTAGCTGACAACCTTAAGAAGTCTGGAGCATTCCTTCCGGGAATACGGCCCGGTGAACATACATCAAAGTATATCGATGCGGTGTTGAGCAGGCTGACTTTAATCGGAGCAATTTACATTACTGGCGTTTGCTTGTTGCCGCAATTCCTACAGATTTGGTTCAATGTCCCATTCTATCTTGGTGGTACTTCGCTTTTGATAGTTGTGGTCGTTGTAATGGATCTTGTAGCGCAAATTTGGGAATATATACAGCAAAAGCAATATGAGCCACTACTGAAAAAGAAAGGCAATAGGCTTCTTTCCACAAGGTGAGTTTTTTGCAAATTAGCACTGGGCAAGATTTAAGTTAAATAATAGGAACATTCAGAGAGTTTGTTATGAAAGTAAGAGCGTCTGTTAAAAAAATCTGTAGAAAATGTAAAATCATTAAAAGAAATGGTTCAATTAGGGTAATCTGCAGTGCCGAACCGAAGCATAAACAAAGACAAGGCTAACAGTTCAATAGCTTCAATAGATAGAATCGAGAAAATTAATCCGGAGATCTTTAAATGGCTCGTATAAGTGGAGTAAACATTCCTGACAAGAAACATCTTTGGATATCGTTGACTTATATATTTGGTATAGGTAAAACGACATCCTTATCGATCTGCAACGCTATCGGTATCGATAAGACTACGAAAGTTGTTGATCTAACCAGCCAAGAGTTAGATCAGGTCAGGAATGCTGTTGCAAAATTTCAAACCGAAGGTGATCTTCGGCGAGAGGTTTCAATGAGTATTAAAAGATTATTGGACTTGGGATGTAATAGAGGCATCAGGCATCGTAGAGGCTTACCAGTTAGGGGCCAAAGGACTAAAACAAATGCAAGAACTAGGAAAGGACCGCGCAAACCGATCAGAAAGTAGAATTTGACCAAATTTGCTGTTTGTAGCAATTTACACTGGTTAAATGTTACTAAAAATGGATTTTGTATTTGAATAATTTGAGAAAACCTACCAATATAAGCAGACTAACTATTCGGTACTTATTATGACGAAAGCATCATCAAAGGTGAAGAAAAAAGCGAAGAAAACGGTTTCTGAAGGGCTAGCCCATATACACGCTTCTTTCAATAACACTATTATCACCCTTTCAGACAAGCAGGGTAATGTGCTATCTTGGGCAACATCTGGTGGTTGTGGTTTTAGGGGGTCGAGAAAGAGTACTCCCTTCGCGGCGCAGGTGGCAGCGGAAAAAGCAGGTCAAGCAGCTGTTGAGTCTTATGGCCTAAAGCATGTTGATGTTTTTGTTAAGGGACCTGGTCCTGGTAGAGAATCTGCTGTGAGAGCCCTTCATGGCCTAGGTCTAAAAGTTAATAGTATAGTTGATGCCACACCTATTCCGCATAATGGGTGCAGGCCGCCTAAAAGGCGTAGAGTCTAAGCTAAGTAATTTGATATTTAAAGTGTGTATGGGGTTTAGGAAATATGGCTCGTTATTTGGGACCAAAGTGTAAATTATCAAGAAGAGAAGGAACGGATTTAAGCCTTAAAAGCGGTGTAAAGTCGTTCGAAAATAAGTGTAAGTCCAAAACTGCGCCTGGGCAACATGGTGCAAAAAGAGGGCGTCTATCAGATTACGGCCTCCAGCTTAGAGAGAAACAGAAAGTCAGGAGAAGCTATGGTGTTCTCGAGAAGCAGTTTAGGAACTATTATAAGTTAGCGGCCAGACGCAAAGGTGCCACTGGTGAAACCCTTCTTCAACTTTTGGAGCAAAGGTTAGACAATGTTGTATATAGAATGGGCTTTGGGTCTACGAGGTCCGAAGCAAGGCAGCTGGTAAGCCACAAAAGTATTTTAGTTAATGGAAAAGTTGTAAATATACCTTCTTATCAAGTGAAACCTGATGATGTCATCTCAATTAGGGAAAAGGCAAAAAATCAGCTTAGAATACAAAGCGCCCTAGATTTAGCGCAACAAAGGGGGTTTGTAAGCTGGGTTGATGTTAACTTGGAAAAGAAAGAAGGTGTACTAAAGTCATTACCAGAGCGCTCAGACTTACCAAGTGAGATTAATGAAAACTTGATAGTAGAGCTTTACTCTAAGTAAAGGAACCTTTTTTCAATTTAGTCTTTCTCTTTCTTCGAGGTTTAATCAAATATGCAAAACGAGTATGAGTTTCTAGTCCCAAAAAACATTGACGTTCAGCAGGGAGAAAAGACTAGGGCGAAAGTCACGCTTGAACCTCTAGAAAGGGGCTTTGGGCATACCTTGGGGAATGCGCTTAGAAGGATTCTGCTGTCAAGCATGCCGGGTGCTGCTATTGTTGAAGCAGAAATTGAGGGTGTTCAACATGAGTACAGCTCTATAGATGGTATTCAAGAAGATGTCCTAGATATCCTGCTCAATTTAAAAGGCGTGGCTGTCTTATTGGAAGAGAAAGATGAGGTCGTACTCAATCTTATCCAAGAAGGACCGAAGACAATAACAGCAGGAGACATAGAAGTAACCTCAGGCGTCGAGATTGCCAACCCAGACCACCTGATAGCAACCCTTAGTAGCGGGGCCAAACTGTCTATGCGGCTTAAGGTTTCTAGAGGGCGGGGTTATAAGGCAGCTGAGATAGCAGATACTGAAGGCGAGACCCAAAGTATTGGCCGACTCAAGCTGGATGCTTCTTACAGTCCGATTTTAAAAGTGAATTATTCAGTCGAAAGTGCCAGGGTGGAACAGAGAACAGACCTTGATAAACTAGTGATTGAGCTAGAAACTAATGGTACGATAGACGCAGAGGAAGCAATTCGTAGGGCGGCAACGATTTTACAGCAACAGCTCTCTGTGTTTGTCGACTTAGAGCAAGAGCATGAAGTTAAGCAAGAAGAGCAAAAAGAGCAGGTAGACCCAGTTTTATTACGTCCTGTAGATGACCTTGAATTAACTGTTCGTTCAGCTAACTGCTTAAAAGCAGAAAACATCTATTACATCGGTGATTTGATTCAAAGAACTGAGGTTGAGTTGCTGAAAACACCAAACTTGGGCAGAAAATCCTTGACGGAAATTAAGGATGTCTTGGCTCAGCGTGGGTTAAGTCTGGGCTTACGATTGGATAACTGGCCTCCAAAAAGCCTAAAGAATGATGAGCGGTTAAACCTGCGGATTCGCTAATCTATCTGAAATTAGTTTGATATAATAGCAAAGTATAAAAAGCTATTATATGTAATAATAGAATATTTATTAGTAAGGTATATTTGATCATGAGACATCGTAAAGCAGGGCGTCAGTTAAACAGGGACGCTGCGCATCGTAAGGCAATGTTTAAAAACATGGTTGTATCATTGGTACAACACGAGCTTATTAAAACCACACTTGCAAAAGCCAAAGAGCTAAGAAGGCATGCCGAGCCTTTGATAACTATTGCAAAAACGGATTCAGTTGCTAACCGACGTTTAGCTTTTAGTCGGACCCGAGATAAAGCAGCGGTCGGAAAATTATTTTCTGAGCTAGGCCCCCGCTATAAAGAAAGACCAGGCGGCTATACCCGCATTTTAAAGTGTGGCTATCGAGCTGGTGATAAAGCACCAATGGCCTATGTTGAGCTTGTGGATCGACCGATTGAAAAGCAAGAGGATCCATTGCAAGCACCTTTACTGAATAAAGAGATGGTGGAAGAATCTAAAGCGATTGATGCTAATAAAGAAAATCAAGAAGCTAAAGAGGGCTAAAACTAGTTTAGCTTCAGCTCCTCCTTCTAGGCCAGTGATTATAGTTGTTATTAACGCTTAATTCTGGCCTCCAGTTATAATTCAAGTTACCCTCTCCATTTTATATTGCATCCAATGCTAGGCTTTTGTTCAGGCAGGGGTGGCTCTTTATTGAGTAGTGCTTCAAGGGCTTGAATTAAGTCTCTACCTGTGACGGCTTTTGCATTACCTGGCCGGCTATCATCAAACTGTCCTCGATAAACCAACTTTTTAGTATGATCAAAAAGGAAAAAATCCGGCGTACATTCTGCTTTATAGGCTTTGGCAATATCTTGTGTTTCATCAAAAAGGTACGGAAATTCAAAACCTTTTGATTTAGCTAACTTTGCCATCTTTTCTGGTGAGTCATCAGGGTGTGTATCGACATTGTTAGAGCTAATACAAACGACCCCTATGCCTTTACTTTGGTACTGATTTAAGATAGTGGTTAATTTATCAATTATGTGAACCACATAAGGGCAGTGGTTACAAATAAAAGCGACTAATAAGCCTGAGCTTTGATCGAAATCCTTTAACTTTGTGTTCCCGCCCAAAACATTAGGAAGGTTGAAATCTGGTGATGTGATGCCTAGATCCGGCATGCTAGATGGGGTTAAAACCATTTGCTAACACTCCTCCTTGACTTAACTAAAAAAAGAGCGCAAATGAGCGCTCTTTTTTTGTTTTTAATTTTTAAGCTGACTGTATGGTCTTATAGGTCGAAAGATTTTGACCAAGTAACAGCCACAAGTGCGTCGTTATCTCCACTAGACACATCATCTTCATCTAGCACCTGGCTTACAGTAAAACTAAGCTCATCTGTCGCATTGTATGTAATGTCTATATGCTCATATTCGTCTAAGCCTGTAGAGTCATCAACACTCCAGCCACCAACGCCAAATGAGAAGGAACCAAACTCATAAGCAAGGAAGTAGTACTTGCTATCACCGAAGTCTGTGTCACCCGCACCAGTGTCAATATATATGTCGGCGCTTAGCCCAGCGAACGAAAGCCCTAAGTATATTTCTGAGAAATCAAACTTTAACGCTTCATCTGCTTCGCTTGGGTAAACATATTCTATGAAACCAAGGTCATATCCGAAATCGCCAGCCTCACCAGCGATACCAAAGTATAGGTCATATTCTTGGCTGCCAGTTGCACCTTCACTGGAAGTCCAAACACCTGCATAGAAGCCTGTATCGTGACTATAGTCAACGCTTCCAGAAACTGCAGCACCTGGGTTGCTTATATTGGTTCCACGCCAAAGGTACATGTTACTAACGGCAACGGATGCACTTAAGTCTGCACTAGCTACGTTTGGTAGCGTAGATAAACCTGCTAAAAGACTTGTTCCTACAGCTAAAGCCTTAACTTTACTCATAGAACCACCGGTATTTTGCTTGGCGTTGTTCATCATTAGATTTGGTCTCCCCTGAATACTAAATTAAAAAATGGACCTTATCCTGTTAATTGGCCCGACTAAAAAGCTTGGTTAGGATATTGTCCTGAAAAAGTTTTTGCAACTCCTAAATGATGATAAAGCACCGATCTGTGTCATATGAACCAAAATGGTACTTGCTTTGTTTGATTTTTTGCTCTGTCTCGATTTTTGATCAAAAATAGGGAATATTTTCGTGCACTTAGCCTCTTCCCTGTCTGTTATTTAACCGATTTTTCGATGGGTAATTAGAATGCAAGTCATTTTGGTATCGTTTGCAGCCAGTGGTCGGCAAGTAAACCGATAAAAAGCAGAAACAAATAGGCTATAGAGTAAGCAAAGGTTTTCATTGCAGTTCCATTTTCACAAAACCACTTTAACTTAATGCTATAAAATAGAAAAATGCTGCCCAATAAAGTCGCACATAACATATACAGCCAGCCGCTCATGCCAGTTAAAAAGGGTAGCCAGGATGCAATAATCAGTAATAATGTATATAAAAGAACCTGAGTTTTAGTATATTCAGTGCCATGTGTCACGGGAAGCATTGGAATACCAGCTTTTGAATACTCTTCTTTTCGGTGAATAGCGAGTGCCCAAAAGTGTGGTGGTGTCCACACATAAATTATCAGTACGAGTAGGAATGCGTGTGGGTGGAGCTCTCCCGACACAGCGGTCCACCCCAGCAAGGGTGGTATTGCGCCAGCAAGCCCGCCAATAACGATATTTTGAGGCGTTGCGCGTTTCAAAAATAGTGTATAAATAATTGCGTAACCAACAAAGCCACCCATTGTGAGGAGTGTTGTCAAGCGGTTGACGTAGGTATCTAGAATAAGCACAGACAGCACGCAAAGCGTAAAGGCAAATGTTAGCGCGCTAATAGTAGAGATTCTGCCTTTAGCAATTGGGCGGTTTTTAGTTCGGTTCATTACTGAGTCAATTTTATAATCAACTATGTGGTTGATTGCTGCTGCGCCACTCATAGCTAAGCCCATACCAACCATGCTCCAGAAGACAAGAGACAATGGGATGCTCTCGTGAGTCGCCAAATACATGCCAACTAGTGCGGTAATGAGTAGGAGTAGAACAACCTTTGGTTTGCAGAGGTTGTAATAATCCCGCCAGTTGAGACCTAGACTAGTATCTGTAGATTGCAGGATGCTGAGGTTGTCAGTAGAAGTAGAATTTGTCATGAGGTTTACCAGAGCTCTCTTATTAACATTACCCTTAAACGAGGCCTATTGTTTCTTTCTAATGCTATAGAAGAGTGAAACTAAAGCGCCTAGCAACAAAGCGCCACCCAAATTGTGTGCAACAGCAACAGGCAGAGGGAGGCTGAGTTTTACGTTGGATATACCTAATAGGATTTGAATAACAAGCAGGCTTAGAATACCTAATGCAAAATATCTATACCGATCAACACTTGCTTTGAAATACATAACGATACAGAGCAGCGCAATGTAGAATGATACGATTATAGCGCCTATCCGATGTGTAACGTGTATGGTCATTTGAGCAGTATCACTTAAGTGCGGTGCAAACTCAAAGTCTTGATCGTTAGCATGCCAAAGCTTAAAGGCTTCAGAAAAATTTAAATGGTTTTGCCAATTGCCTTGGCAAATTGGTAGTTGAGTACAGCTTAAAGCCGAATAGTTAGCAGCTGTCCAACCGCCTAAGCCAATTTGAATAACAAGTAAAATGATACCGATGAGTGCATAGGGCTTCAGTTTATCGATATTTGTGTCTTTTATGGGTTGCAACACCTGGCTAGATCTTAAAGACATTAGGAGTAATAAGGTAAATATCGTAAAGCCACCAAGTAGGTGGCCGAGTACTACGGGCGGGTATAACTTCAGAGTTACGGTCCACATGCCCATCATTCCTTGCAGAATCACCAGCAAGAGAATAAATGTAGATAATTTTGCAGGTTGTGCCGGGTGCTTTCTGTTTAGTAACGATAGGATGCAAATTAAAAGGCACAAGAAGCCCAATGTGGTTGCGAAGTAACGGTGTATCATTTCAGGCCAGGCTTTAGATGGGTCGACGGGCCTTTCAGGGTAAGCTTCGTTCGCTAAACTGATTTCCTGATGCGTGTTTGGTACACCAATTTTCCCATAGCAGCCTGGCCAATCCGGGCAACCTAAGCCGGCATCAGCAAGACGAGTGTAGGAGCCTAGCACGATAACAGTCAAGGCTAAAAATAGCGTAGCGAAAGTGAGGTAAGTTGTTAATTGTTTTAAATGTTGATTAACCAATCCGAGATACCTTTAACAAGCGTTTTAAGTCTTTTAAGATAGCTTTTCCACTAGCTAGCCACTCTGCCTGGGTGGACGCAGATGCAGGGTAAACCAGTATAACGTTTCCCTGTGGGTCGACCAAATACAGGTGATTCGAATTTGGCCCTAAGTTGTTTGTTGAATTTAAGTCACTTTTCACCAGCGTTTGTTGTATTTCTGCTAAACCGTCTCGAAATACTGGCGTAATCGTTTGAGTGGTGTGTATTCTTTCATTTGTTTCAAGCCATTGAGAGACACGGGAAGAAGCTGGTTCTTCTTGCAGCACTAATAAAGCCTTCACTCTATGCTTGTTTGGGCCTAGAGCAGTTAAAGTCTGGCGAAGTTGGATGAGTCTGTTTTCACAAGTCTGATTACAGTCAGTTGGGAGGATGTACATGAGTTGCCATAAGCTCAATGTTTCTGAAGCCTCTGTTTGTGTCTCGATACCCAAGCCCTCCATTGATGCTGGAGGGGTAATTAAAAGCCCATTGTTTGTCGAGCCTATGTTGTTGTACCACCCTGTAGATAAAGCAAGATAAGCAAGCGCAACTGGTGCGAAAAAGCAGGTAAACACCAGCACAAGCGTCATCCGAGACTTTAGTAGTTGCTGCTTATCGAAGTCTTCTGAGCTTGAGTTGGATCTGAGCGCCTTATTGATGGTGCTTCCTGGGTGTTCAATTGATTCATTTTGCATTGAAAACTAATCCTTTTCTGTTTCGGTATGACTTGTCAGTGGTTTGGTATTCAGGCAAATATAAAGTGCAAGCAATAATATCGCGAAAGCGAGCCATTGTAACGCGTAACCTAAATGTTTTTCTCCACTAATACCTCTCTTCAAAATCGGTTTCCACTCTTTCACCAGTTGTTCATTCATTTTCAATGTTGGGTGGGCAAAGGAAGCTTCTGCTCTAACGACAAAGGGAGCGATTCGTATCGGGTTACTACGGAGGTCTTCTAAGTCGACATTAGCTACTTGTTGAGCTTGTTTAATGTCTATTTTTTGAACTCTCCACCGGTGGCTGGTGATATTAAGCGAATCCTGTTCGTCAAATTCTACATTGACGGGCTGCGCTTCAAAGTTTTCTGCTTCTGCAAGTGCAAAGAGCCCTTTGTTTTGGATAGGTATTTCAATGGTGCCTGCTAAAGTGTGCTCGCTCACAGCGGACCAAGGTTTCATTTCACTGGTTAGCAGTGTTGAACGGCTAAATATTTTAGGTAGCTTGTCACGGCGGTTTTCTACTAAGGGTGTCCAGCCAAGGTTGATCAGTATTGCATTGTATACAGGGTGATTAACTTGCATTAAGGTTAAAACATGGTAACCTGCTTGCCAATTGTGGACTCTGTTATCATGGAATAATAGCCAGTTTGGAATGATATTGCCTATAACTTCAACCTTGAGGTCGTTCAGTGCCTGACCGCTGCTAGTGGATAGGGCTGAAAGTTGTTGCCAGCGCATAATAGCTTCGCCTAGGGTTAACCGATAGGTGTTGTCAGGGGTTTTGCTTAGCAATGAAGTTTGTATGTCGGTAATTTCAAATTTATATTGTGCCTTTTCATATTGCCAATGACTTAGGCTGAGAAAAGTGATTAACATGAGTAGTGTGATAGCCGATATAAATACAGATGGCTTGAAAAACCAACGGTTACCTAGCTTAATCACCAATCGACTGGTTAAAATGAGCCTAATTTTCTTAAACAAAATTGTTTCTGTTGCTAGCATGTCTTAATCTTTCTTTATTACGGCTGTGGGTCAAACTGTTTTAACTTATATAGCGAGGAAAACTCTTGGTTAAACTTGGCATTCTGGTCTTTATACTGCTGATCTTTTTCTCATTATTCAAGGGATTGTTTTTCTTGGTGAAAGAAGGAGGCGGTACATCTCATGGTACTTTAAAAGCACTCACGTGGCGTGTCGGTCTGACAGCAGCCTTATTTATATTTGTGTTCGTTGCTGGCTCACTTGGCTGGATTCAGCCTCACGGACTGTGATAACATGCTCTCCCCAGATGTAAGCCTTTAGCCATACATTGATAGCTGTTTTGGTGGCAGCAGGTTGAATCTTTAAAGCGGCTTTTTTTGAGCAACCACAGGTTTTTTGAGCTTAATGTGAGATAGCTTACTTAA
>JAYPYM010000032.1:4968-9426 GCA_038135915.1 Gammaproteobacteria bacterium | reverse complement strand
TCTTTTCACAAGGTAAATGACCTATGAATCCTGAAACCCTCGAGTTTGAATTTGACTTAACGTTACAATTGCCACAGGTGTTTGATATCTGTCACTTGCTGTTTTTCGCAGTTTCAATTTTTTTATTCATTTTGCTTGTTATTCAGTCAAAAACTCAGTCAAAACTTGAGAAGGGTTCTGTAAATACTGCATCAAGTGGTGAGTCCAAAAACGAAGAGCAGCTATCGGCCTCTGAAGTTCATGACGTTCCAAAAGCTGAGGATAACTCGAAGAAAGAGCGCCGAGAGCCTGCGAAGCTTTTAGACATGGAGCCTAGTAGTGCGCTGCAGTTATTATCATCTCTTCAGAGAGAAGCTCGAATCTTAGATTTTATTCAGGAAGATGTTACGCAGTTTAGTGATGAAGAGGTCGGTGCGGCAGCCAGGGTTGTGCATTCAGGCACTAAAAAAGCAATTGAATCTCACTTTACATTAGAACCTATAAGGGATGAAGAAGAAGGAGAACGCATAACGCTTCCAAAAGGCTTTGATAATAGGAGTGTGAGAGTGACCGGAAAGGTGGCTGGTGAACCTCCTTTTTCTGGAACGCTAGTGCACAGAGGTTGGAGAGCGGCTGATATTAGACTACCAAAAGTATCTGATTCAAAAAATATAAAGGTGCTAGCCAGTGCAGAGGTGGAAATATAATGGTAGATAATGGCTCTGATGCAGAGGTGGTTATCAATGAAGAAGGTTTTTGTATCGGTATTGATTTAGGAACCACACACTCTGTAACTGCTTTTTCGAATCTTAAAGTTGAGCATTTAGAGGAATCTTCAGAGTCCGAAGTGTTTGAGGTGCCGCAACTGTCTGGTCCAGGTACTGTAACCCCGGAAGTCCAACTACCTTCCTTTATCTACACGCCTCATATTGAAGAAATATCAGCAGATGACCTAGGTTTACCCTGGGACACAAAGCCACCTTATCTTGTTGGTGATTGGGCTAGAGCATTAGGGGCTAAAACGAGTGATCGACTGGTTAGCAGTGCGAAAAGCTGGCTATCTCACGCAAGTGTAGATCGAAAATCATCGTTTCTTCCTCTAGAAGCGCCTGAGGATGTGCAAAAGATTTCTCCGTTTGAGGCGTCCAAAGCTTATTTGTCACATATGCAGTCTGCTTGGAATGATAAAAACCCAGAGCAGCGCTTTGAAGAGCAATCTTTAGTTTTAACAGTGCCTGCCTCCTTTGACCCTGCTGCACGCGAATTAACTGCGCAAGCTGCTAAAGAGCTAGGCTTCAATGACTTAACCCTACTCGAAGAGCCGCAAGCGGCATTATATGCCTGGCTAAGTCAACAGGGTAGTGATTGGCGTAATCAGCTGAGTGTGGGCGATATTTTATTGGTGGTTGACATAGGTGGTGGGACCAGTGACTTTTCACTCATATCTGTGGCTGAGGCAGATGGAGAGTTGCTACTAGAGCGAGTGGCAGTGGGTGATCATATTCTGCTAGGTGGCGATAATATGGATCTGGCTTTAGCTTACAGTATCAATGCAAAGCTTCAATCCGACGGCAAGCGTTTACAAACATGGCAGGTGTTAGGTTTGACTCAAGCTTGTCGAGAAGCAAAAGAGAAAATGTTGTTAGATCCTGAATTAGACACGATGCCAATTGTAGTACCAAGCAGAGGCTCTAAGCTCATCGGTGGTAGCCTGCGCACAGAGTTAACTCGTGAAATGCTCAACCAAACGTTACTAGAAGGCTTTTTTCCGGAAATACCAATTGATGAGATGCCAAAACAAACTACCAGAGGCGCATTAACTAAACTTGGCCTGCCTTATGCTCAAGATGCAGGCATCTCTAGGCATTTGGCAGCATTTCTAACCAAGCATGTCGCTGCAGTTGACGAGGGTCAGTGTGGGTTTTACCCATCAGAAGATGGAGCGCCAACTGCATTTGTGAAGCCAAGCGCCATTTTGCTCAATGGTGGGGTATTTAAGGCTTCAAATTTGAGTGAACGCTTGCTTGGTATTGTTAATACCTGGCTTGCTGAATCTGATCAGGCGCCAACCCAGCTATTGGAAGGCGCTGATCTAGACTTAGCAGTTGCGAGAGGGGCGGCTTACTATGGCCAAGTGAGAGCCGGCCGTGGTGTGCGTATACGTGGTGGTGTTGCTCATTCGTACTACGTCGGCATTGAAAGTGCGATGCCGGCTGTTCCTGGCATGCCAATCCCCATGCAAGCGCTTTGTATCGCGCCTTTTGGTATGGAAGAGGGCAGTCGTGTTGTAGTGTCATCACAGGAATTTGGTTTGGTCATTGGGCAGCCGGTGAGATTTCAATTCTTCAGCTCCAATATGCGTCGAGAAGATGCAGTGGGTGACCATTTGGAAGATTGGTCCGATGATGAGCTACAGGCATTGCCAGATATCCAGGCGACTTTGGAAGTACGAGCAGGTTATCAAGAGGGGCAGGTGGTTAAGGTAGCGTTGGCTGCATCGGTGACTGAAATCGGCACACTGAAGTTAGAAGCAGTACCACTAACCACAGCAAGTGGTACTCCTTGCACTGACCGTGAAGCCATGGATCTAGAGTCTTGGCAGGTAGAGCTGGATGTGCGCGACCAAATTCAGTAACCCTCAACCTGAAGCTCGCTATATAATAGGTATTGATCTAGGCACCACCAATACCCTGGTTTCTTATACTGATTTCTCAGGTACTCGTTTAGCTTCTGATCATATTAAGTCTCAGTTTAAATCACCCGCTATTCAATGTCTGCCCATACCCCAGCTCATTGACAGGGGAGAAGTGTTTGAGCGGCCAAGCTTGCCGTCATTTAGGTTTCACCCTGCCGAAGGGCAATTTAGCTCAGGCGATACCAAGCTTCCTTTCACAATGACGCCTGTTTCTGGTGATCAGCCGAAGATCATCTTTGGCGAATGGGCCAGGCGCTTGGGTGTAGAAACCCAGGGTAGATTAGTTCACTCTGCAAAAAGTTGGCTTTCGCAGCCAGGCGATAGTCAATATGCTGCAGTCTTACCTTGGGGGGACGAAGATTTAAACTTATCTAAGGTGTCTCCAGGTGTAGCAACCGCCAGTTATCTCAATTATGTTCGCCTTGTCTGGAATGATCGTTTTCCAGAAGCTTGTATGGAAAAACAACATGTAGTGGTGACAGTACCTGCCTCCTTTGATGAAGTGGCGCGTGCACTAACAGTGGAAGCCATTCATGGTCTAGGCTTTGTGAATGCCTATTTGTTGGAAGAGCCAACGGCAGCCATGTATCACTGGTATTATCGTCAATATCACTCTGAGCCCAACGACAAACAAGACGACGAATTAGATTTGCTCATTCAAGGGGATGAAGAAGAAGCAAAAAATATTGTATTGGTCTGTGACGTTGGTGGAGGCACAACTGATTTTACATTAGCAAGGTTAAGTCCAGATAGAGAAGTTGGTTTTAAGTTGAAGCGTTTAGCAGTTGGCGATCATTTGTTGCTTGGTGGCGATAATATGGACTGGAGCTTAGCCCACCAAGCACGGCAGGCTATGCTTGAAACTCAGCCAAGTTTAAAGCTTTCAAATGGGCAATGGATGCAACTGGTACAACAGTGTCGACAGGCCAAAGAAGATTTGTTTAGCAATCCAGAATTGAAAGAAGCAAGTATTAGTATTTTAGGAAGAGGCAAAAGCTTGTTAGGTTCGCAATTAAGGACAAAGCTAACACGTCAGGAAGTGGAATCTATTCTAGTGGAAGGCTTTTTCCCAATTGTGAATTTTGATGCAACCACCATCAAAAAGACGAGCGCGCTTGTTGCTCAAGGCTTATCCTATGCTGCTGATGCTGCAATTACCAGACATTTGGCGCAATTCCTGCGAGCGCATATGGCTGAGACTAAGGGTAACATGCCTGCGAAAGTGTTATTTAATGGAGGGGTGTTTACCAGTGATCATTTTAAAACGCGTATCATTGCTCAGCTAAGTAAGTGGTCAGGTAGGTCGGTGACGGAGTTGCCTAGCCAGAACATGGATGCTGCTGTTTGCTATGGGGCGGTAGTCTATGGTTTAGCGCAAAAGGGGCTTTTTCATAAAATACAAGGGGGCTCAGCTAGAGCATACTTTTTAAAAGTAGCTCAAGAGGCCGATGCATCTGATGCAAAAGCACTATGCATATTGCCCAGAGGTACTGAAGAAAATACGCCTTTGACTACCGACCAAGTGTTTAACTTGAGGGTGGGAGAGCAAGTTCGCTTTGACTTATTATCTTCAACCCAAGATGCCGAAGCGGGCTTTGGTCAAGTTTATCCTTTATCTGACCATTGGGTTGAATTGCCTTCCTTGGTGATTGAGTTGAACCTTGAACAAAATCAATCAGAGCGAAGCAACCAAGCTATTCCTGTAAAGTTAGTCAGTGAGCTGTCCGACTTAGGTGTGCTAGTGGTTAAATGTGTTGAGGTTCACGCTCAAAGTGAAGGAAAGC
>JAYPYM010000032.1:0-4958 GCA_038135915.1 Gammaproteobacteria bacterium | reverse complement strand
CACTTGGCGATTGCAATTTAATACGCGAAAATTCGGTGCTGAGCAGTTTGATACAAGCGCTAAGTCCACCAGTGATTCTCCGTTACTTCAGTCTGAAAAGTGGCTATCAGCAAAGGAAAAAATTGCTGAAGTATTTGGGCCTAGCCAAAAAAAACCAGATCCCAAACAGGTAAAAAAACTAAGAAGCGAACTAGAGAAGCTATTAGGTAGTAGAGTGTCTTGGGATATGTCTTTACTCCGTGCTATGGCTGACCATCTACTCTTATTCAAGAAAAATAGGCGGCGTAGCCCTCAGCATGAACGCCTATGGTTCAACTTGTTGGGTTTTGCATTGCGTCCCGGCCTTGGTGATGCTGGTGATCAAGCACGTATCGATGCTTTGCAGCTGCTTTGGCAACAGGGGCTTGCTCACCCAAAAGAAGCGCAGAATTGGGTGGATTGGTGGACTTGCTGGCGTCGTATATCGGCTGGTTTATCCCCAGCATTTCAACAACAGCTCTGGCAGTCTATTAAGCCGCTACTCAATCCTGGTTCATCAAACTCGCCCAAAAAGCAACAAGAGCTGAGACTAAAAAGTTTGGAGCAGATGGCGCGTTTAGCTGGTAGCTTAGAACACTTGCCTATTGACGAAAAAACGCAACTAGCAAATGCTTTACTCAAGTGGGCAGATAAGCAAAAATCCAATGACGCTTTCTATTGGGCCTTGGGTAGGGTTGCTGCGAGGCATTTATTCTATGCAGATAACCACATGGTTTTAAGCGCTGAAACAGTGGATGGCTGGATCCAGAATTTGTTAAAAAGATCATGGAAAAAGCAACCGGTATTAGCTTTTTCTGCTACCTTAATGGGTCGATTACATGAAGATCATTCAATCAATGTATCTTCAGGCACCAGGGCTAACATTATTGATAAGCTCAAGTCAGAGCAGTGCCCAGATGCCTGGTTAAAGCTGATCGACCAAACCGATGCTTTAACCAGTGAAGACCAAAATCAAGTCTTTGGTGAGGCATTACCCCTGGGCTTGAGTTTATCCTGAATCCAGTTGGTTTTTTAACTGCTCTCACCATCAGAAGAAAGCAAGGTCAGTGCTGTTTGAACGGGTAAAATGCGACCTGTATCTTGCGGCCTAAATGCTGGACGAGCGTCTGTAGGTTCGTCGGGGTCTTCCTCGACTATCCCTAAATCACGTTGCGCATCAGTCGCTTCGATAATATTACCTTCAGCATCCTCAAAAAAATGACTAAAGGAAATTCTGGGTGCTGGGCTTAGCGCTTCGTCGTCTGTACCCTCATCAGCGTCGCTACCACTGATTGCTGTTGCTTCCGCTATATACCCTTGGGCTGGTTGATTGTTATTGTTCCCCATTGCAGTGAGCTCTATATGAGGTGGTGCATCATCTCTATGTAGTCCTAATATATGATTGATACACTCTGTGATTCTTGTGCACCAGTTCCTGTTATTTCCAGTTCCTTCAATGGCTTGATCGCGTCCTCCTGTCTCTACTTGTTGTGGCTCTGCTACTGGTACTGCTTGCTGGGGCGGTAAACCGCCGGGGTTAGCTGTTGATGGTACTTCCATTGGGGTCTCTCAAAGTTTGTGCTGATTGGTTGAAAAGTGGCGTTCTAATACTTTTACAAGTGGGCGTATAGTATACAGCCAAGGAATGATTGTAAAGAGCAATTGTTTGCTTGATAGCTCCTTAAGGTAATGAATGACTTGATCAGGGTCATGACACTTAATCAGACTCATGCAGGGTTTGAAACAAAGTCAGAGAGCAGTAGTGTTTAACTAGGTATAATCGGACACCCTAACCCTAAGCAACAGGCTAAATAAGAGTGCTGCTGCTCCGAGTCACTCTGTTCCTCTAACGATCGTAGGTCACGCGAACTATTAAGGTCGATAGTTTCTAAGCTGCTGTACCTACTGTGCCCTGTCTGCCAAGATTTCTGACCGTCGCTCACAGTGGATAAGCTTCCCTCTGAGTCTGATCTAGGTGCAGCAGTTAAAGGTTGCGTTGGCTGTTTGACTTGGGCGGCATCCTGAACCGCTTTTGATTTATTGGTTTTCTCAGAATAATTGGTTGATGGCCCTTCCACTCGTATGCCATAAGTGGGTATTGTTATTGTTGTTACTGCTGGCTTCATCGTTTCACCTTTAAAATGAGTAGTATTTTTTATTAAAAAAAATACTACTCAAGATGATGAGGAAAGTAAATGAAGCCAATTAATTTTATAATTATATATTGCTATAGCTGATAAGGTGAGCTGTCTATTAAGGGGTTTTGTTAGGGCCGGCATGACTCACCTTAAGGGTGAAAAAAATAAGCATCAGGCTGATCAAAAGCCATAAGCTTCCCCAAAGTATCGTCGTGCCCCCTAAGTAATCGGCAAGCATTGCAGCATCAGATTTTAAGTAGCTGCGCGCGAGTGTGTCGCTGTAAATATCTAAAGGTACGTACAACATGTTAGTGAGGCCAATGATGCGTAAGAGTAAGTCGTTGATACTGATAGCGGCTTTCAAAGCGAGGGTGATCATCAGTGCGCCAATGCCAAAGCAAAATATTAAAGCGAAAAAATTAGAAATAAATATAACGCCGACTACCAGCATGAGTACACCGAGTGCACCCATCAGTAGCTTATCGAGGTGTAGTTTTACTGCAAAGAAGTAAATACCCATACCCCAAAGCAGGGACCCCAGATAGCCTGCCGTCAAAGTTAAGAACCTATTGCCTCCCAGGGACTGTACGTGTCCACCTTGTTGATGATTCACCACCATTTCTAGTACTTCACCACCTGTTGCAACGACCATGAGTGCATGACTCAGCTCATGGAAAAAGACTACTAAAATTTTCAGTGGGTAGATGGGCGGATAATGCCAGAGAATCGCAATGACGATTAAGCTTAATACTAAAATTAGATTGTCTTTCATCGTATTTGGTTAGACCTCTAACCAGAAAGTAACAGGGCCATCGTTTGTTAGCTGTACCTTCATGTCTGCACCAAAGGACCCTGTCGCTAAATCAATATTGGCTTGCCTAATATGATCGCAGTAGCATTCATAAAGTGCTTTTCCGACTTGAGGTGGTGCTGCATCTTGAAAACTGGGTCGGTTACCTTTTCGTGTATTAGCTGCCAGCGTAAACTGGGGCACCACTAACACCTGGCCGGATATATCTCGAACACTTAAGTTCATTTTATCCTGCTGATCGGAAAAAATCCGATAGTTCAGCGTCCTTTCGGCAAGTCGTTTAGCCTTTTCAGTATCGTCATTTTTTTGCACGCCCAGTAAAACCAGCACACCCTGGTTGATACGGCCGATCATCTTGTTATCCACTTGTACAGATGCGGAAGAGACTCTTTGCAGAAGGGCAATCATCCTTGATACACCTTAATGAGTATGAATGAACATTGTCTTTGTTTAAAGCGACTATCGGGAAGCATCTAGACTCGCAGTACGTTTCTGTGTCGATAGGCGTGCGGTTTCAATTTTCAAGGTCGTCATCAGCTCATTGACCTCTTGTTGGTTTAGCTGACCATCTTTGAAGTACATCACCTTACCTGCTTCATCCAGGACGATGATCGCAGAACCTTTTGGTTTTAAGTTCCAGCTAGCTTTTACGCTACCATGCTCATCCAAAATAAAGCTCGCATGCGGGTGCCGACGCTTGTTCTTTTTAATTTTGCCAATCACAATATTTTGTGTGCCGAAAATCGCTTCGTCTAAATTAATAATGGTGGTTGTTTGATAAACACTGTTATCCAGCTTGGCCTCTTTCAAGGCTTGAATAAAGGGGTCGTTAATGGTTTTTGCTTTTGATCGGCCAGCTAAATGCTGAATCGTGCGTATTTTACCTTTCAACTGGTTAGAATCCCACTTGGTGTAGGAAAAGTGAGTGTCTTCATTGACTAACACCTCTCCTGCGCTAGCGATGTTCACATGAGTCAGATAGCTGCCGATTTGGGGTGTGCCAGCCTGAAGTAAGCCAGAGACGAAAATAAGCATGGCGCCTAACATAGCGTGTGGAAGGTGTTTGCTTGATATCATATTATTCCTCGCCAGGGGGTGTCTATGTTTCTAATTGATTTATTCAACTGATTTAGCTGAAACGCAGTCCGAAAGTCTCCAATCTTTGTAAACCGAAGTCAACTAAACAGCCTAAGAAATTGATAGTATTGCTAAAATGAAAACCAGCTAAATGAACGCACTTCTTTCTCTTCTTTTATTCCGTATATCTGTCTAGCTTTTGTAAGATTTATAAAGTTACCTGTAACAATTAATAATTGCATTATGGTTGTCCATCAGTTAGATTGGCTACTATTTGAGCAAAATATAATTATTCTACTAAGAGAGACTAAAAATGGGTGACGGTAGTACAAGTAGTAGTGTGGCAAGGTCCTCAGGTCAATCACCTTATTTCACAAAGCTCTCTACCCAAGTTGGAAGACGTTGGATAAGCATAAAACCTGATCCAAAAGCCCAGCAAAGATTTCACGTCGATTCTTATAAAAGTAATATAGGAGCTCCACTTAAGCTTGAAACTAAGCTCAGGTTGCAAGATGTAGAGCCCAGCCGTAAAACTCAAAAAAGCAGAGCCGCTGCTCACATAAAAGCAATTCTAACACGCAGAGAAGGGCAAAACGGAGGTCAAATTTGGCACATAAAACGTGGTAAGTTTGAATATAATCCTAATGAGATACGTCAATCTAAACTAAGCCCTGAACAAGCTAAGTTTGAGTTGGAACAAGAAAATGATACGCAAGTTAAACAACTGATAAAGTCTTTTGCAGAGGCTGAGGGGTATAGTGCAAAGGTAGAGCTAGATCAAGCGGGGCATACTAAAGTAGTTTTTACGCCCAAAGCGTCCACCACATCATCTGAAGTTGAACCAGTGTTGAAGCCAGCACCTCAACTTACTTTAAAGAATGCAGATCAAACTGAGGATTCGCCTAGAGGTGTTG
>JAYPYM010000031.1:23740-25707 GCA_038135915.1 Gammaproteobacteria bacterium | reverse complement strand
CGACCAACTCAAACGACTCGTCATCGATATTGGTGGCGGCAGCACCGAGTTCATGCTTGGTAAAGGCTTTGAACCGAAAATATTAGAAAGTTTGCATATGGGCTGCATATCCTACCGTGACCAATTTTTTCCAGACGGCAAGATCACAAAGGCTGCATTTAACAATGCCGTAACCAAGGCCCGAACAGAAATGTTGTCTATCGATACCAACTTTAAAAAAGTCGGCTGGCATAAAGTTGCGGGGACCTCCGGGTCAATTCGAGTCATCGAAGAAATCATCACAGCTGAAAAAAAAGGTGATGGAAACATCACCTTCCGCACCCTAAAATGGCTAAAGAACAAACTCATAGACTTTGGCCATGTATCTAAAATCAGCTTTCCGAATTTGAAGCAAGATCGACTCAATATATTCCCGTCAGGTGTTGCGATACTCTATGCTGCTTTTGAACATTTTGAGCTGAATGAGTTAGTTTATTCAGATGGCGCGCTACGTGAAGGCCTACTATATGATCAACTCGGCAGGCTCAAAAATGAAGATGTTCGGGATCGAACAACGGATGCACTCATGGAGCGCTACCATATCGACCAAGAGCAAGCAGAAAGGGTTAAGCTAGTAGCTATACAGCTTTGGGAAGGCTTAAAAGCCAATTGGAAAATTGACTCATCGAAATGCAGAGAACTGCTTGAAAGATCAGCAAAATTGCATGAAATTGGCCTAACAATCTCACATACACAATTTCACAAACATGGCGCATACCTTGTACGCCATTCAGATTTAGCAGGCTTTAGCCGCCAAGAACAAGTGGCATTATCACTGATCATCAGAGCACACCGCAGGAAATTTCCAGCGGATATTTTCGAAGAGCTGCCGCCAAGCCGAGCAAACTCAATTCGATTCATCGCTATTATTTTTAGACTTGCCGTCTTATTATGCCATACTAGGACTGAGCAACTTATCCCCCTAGTTTCTGCAACCGGAACTCATCACAAAATCGAGCTGGTATTTGAAAAAAACTGGCTAGAAGGCAAACCTCTTACTCAGGCCGAGCTAGCTCATGAAGCAAACTATCTACAAAAGGTAGGGTTCACACTGGACTTTTGCTAGGACTCATGATGCTTTAATTTACGCCCATCACTAGGCACCTCTAAAGTACTTAGCCAGAATTTTATGTTATCCTGAATAACTTCAAAATCGAATGGCTTTGACAAATAATCAGTCATGCCTGCCTTCAGGCAAGCTTCACGATCCCCGGACATCGCATTAGCTGTCATTGCAATAATCACTACATTTCGATAATGATCCCCTACCTCCCCTGAACGAATCGCTCTAGACGCCTCATAACCATCCATTTCAGGCATCTGGCAGTCCATGATAACCAAATCATACTGCTGTTTATTTTCGGTTGCACTCAGCATATCTAAAGCTTCTCTGCCATTGGCTGCAACATCTGCTGTCAGATTCAACAGGCGCAGAACACCCATCAAAACGCCTTGGTTGACAACATTGTCTTCTACAAGCAGCACTTTTGCCTGGTGATGGATAGAAGCTAACTCTTCTTCTTCAAGATCAGCATCATCAACTGCAGGCTCAACCTCCTCATTAGTGTCTAATTGCATCTCTTTTAATAACGCACCATCAATCATCTTAACAAGAGATGATATCAATATAGGCTTCGGCAAGTAATAAACATTACCTCGAACGAGTACATCCTTCGGCATTTGATATTGCAAATGGAAGGGCGCCATCATAAATACACTCACGGAGCTTAACTCACACAATTGCTTCATAACATCCGAAAACAATTGGCGATCAGCTGAATAATATCCTAGAAATGCTAAACCGGACTGTTTCTTTTCTTCTCGATCTTTCAGCCAAGTTGACACATCATCAACCCCTTCAGCAAGAAACACCTTGCCACCCCATTTCTCAATATTTGAGATCAAACTCTTACGAGAGCCTTCCTGAG
>JAYPYM010000031.1:8552-23675 GCA_038135915.1 Gammaproteobacteria bacterium | reverse complement strand
CAAATTAGTTTTAGGTAAAGAGGCACCCAGTACCTCTGAATTACCCAACACTAGATTTACGACAAAGCGACTGCCATGACCCAGTTTACTGTAGACCTGCACATCACCACCCATTAACTCACTCAGTTGACGTGTAATCGCAAGCCCTAACCCCGTTCCCCCGTGTTTTCTTGTTGTGGACGCATCAGCCTGAGTAAACGCACTAAAGAGATTTTCAATCTCTCCTGCAGACATACCAATGCCTGAATCAGAAATCTCTACCATTAAGTTTACACAGCCATCGGCTGACAGTTGACAACCAAGACGAACGCCTATGTCCCCAGCTTCTGTAAATTTTATCGCATTTCCAATCAGATTATTCATAATCTGAGATATTCGAGCTGGATCACCTGTTACATTAATGTGCTCAACATCAGTGAAGCATACCCAAAAATCCAGACCTTTCTCTTGCGCAGAATGGGCCAAAGGCTGAACTACACTTTCTACAAAATCGAGCAAGTTAAAATCAAGAATTTCTAACTCAAGCTTTCCGGCTTCTACTTTTGAGAAGTCCAGTATATCGTTTATCACAACCAATAAGCTTTTAGCGCTAGATAGCGCAAGGTCCAACTTCTGTCGTTGCGAGTCATCTAACTTGGAACGTTTCAATAAACCCAACATACCCATCATCCCATTCATGGGCGTTCTAATTTCATGGCTCATGTTAGCTAAAAATTGGCTCTTTGCTTTTGCAGCCGTTTCAGCAACCTCCTTGGCTTTGATGAGCGCATTTTCTCCTTCTACCACTTTATCAACATTCTGAAAAGAGCCGAATAACCGTATGCACTTTCCATTTTTTAACTCAGCTCTACCTGCCGCTTCAACCCAAACCACATTACCTTTTCGGGTTACTATTTCCAACCTTACATTCCAGGGCTTTCCTGATTCAATACCTTCTTTAACCACTTTCGCTATGGTATCTCTACTATAACCTTCCTTATAAAAATTAATACCTGCCTCTAGCGTAGGCTCATAGTCAAGGGGTACTTCATGAATCAACTTCGTCATTTTAGACCAGTATACTTTATGCTTAACTAGATCTACTTCCCATGCACCTATATTACCTAGTTCACTCATCATCTCTAAGCTTTCTTGTTGTTTTTCAAGCTTAATTTGTGTTTCCCTATGTTGATTGATATCTACCTGAATAGCCATAAACCCTTGCACCTTACCAGACTGATCCAGTAATGGTTGACATCTTACTTGAACCCAGTAAGCATGGCCATTCTTGTGATAGTTGAGAACCTCCACATTAAAACTCTGGTGCTTTTTAAGTTTCTCTTTCATGAAATGGACAGTAGCCGGATCTGTTTCTGGCCCCTGCAAGACACTGCCCGGTTTTTTTCCTTTCGACTCAAGCAGACTGTACCCTGTTATCCTTTCAAAACCATCGTTAACCCACTCTATACGACCAGACATATCAGTAATGATCACCCCATTATCTGTTTGACTGGCAATAGCCGATAGCTTACGGATCTCCTGCTCAGCGTATAACCGATCCGTTACATCCATACTCGTGCCCAACATACGGATTGCTTTCCCTTCTTTATCAAGCAAAACAGAAGCGTTAGCCTGAACAAAGCGTATCTCTCCATTTGGCAATAGTATCCGGAATTGAGTATTTAAGCTTTCGCCAGAAGCAACAGAGTGCGCCAGAGCCTCACGAGCTTTCGGCAAATCCTCTGGATGCAGACTTTTGTTCCATACCTGAAAACCATCACCAGACAAGTCTTCTGCGATGCCATAAAGCGCATACATTCTAGCGTCCCATGTCATTGAAGCTTCTCGAACATTATAATCCCAGATGCCAATATTAGGCGCCTTAAGCGCTAATCTAACCCGGCTCAGCTCTTCAGCATCTGTCGCATGCGATTCTTTCACAGAACCCAAGCTCAACAAGCGGGACTGTTCTATACGGTGCAGAAAAAACAGTAATAACAAACAAAAATAACTACCCCAACAAAAGAGGGGCTCTTGCATAATATAACTGACAGCAGACATTAGAATCATCAATGACGTGGCAACCAACCACCCCAACTGATATACAATGTTTTGTTTCTTTTTCACCACAGCCACAACCAAAATGCATCCAATCAGAATTTTTTAGCTATTATCGTCATCATTTTGAAAGTAAAATCCGTAAGGTTTTTTCCTCATACCCTTAACTATAGTATTGTTTTGCATCGTTGGACCTAAACACATTGCTTAAACAGCAACAAAACGAGTTTTATTTTAGACAGAGCAGCTTTGTCACAAAGTACTACAGGAACATAAAAGAGGTTGAAAAATAGAAAAAATAACCCATATCAATCGTATGCCAACAAAAGGGGTGACCAAACATGCGCATTGACAAACTGACTTCAAAACTTCAATCAGGCCTTGCTGACGCTCAATCTATCGCGGTTGGCAAAGACCACAATCAACTTGAACCTGAGCACCTTTTATTAGCACTTCTCAATCAGGACACCGGTATTTCGCCTATTTTAGAGACGGCCAATGTGCCCTTACAAGCCTTTCGAAATAACTTAGAAAACTTTATCAGCGACTTACCCAAAATTAGCCAACCGGACGGGCAAATATCACCATCAAATACTTTGATAAGGCTAATGAACTTAGCGGACAAAGTGGCCCAAAAATCAGGAGATAAATATATTAGCGCAGACGCTTTTTTACTAGCATGTGTCGAAGAAAAAGGCGAAGTCGGTAAACGGCTTCAAACAATGGGACTTAGCCCTGCTCCTATTAAAGAAGCTATTAAAGACGTTAGAGCTGGTCAGACGGTAGATAACGCAAACGCGGAAGAAAACCGTGGCGCATTGGATAAGTACACCCGTGATCTAACGAAAGATGCGACAGAAGGCAAGCTAGACCCAGTGATTGGTCGGGATGATGAAATACGTCGTACCGTTCAGGTCCTACAGCGTAGAACAAAGAATAACCCCGTATTGATAGGCGAACCAGGTGTTGGTAAAACAGCCATTGTTGAAGGCTTGGCACAACGCATCATTAATGGCGAAGTACCTGAAGGCCTTAAAGGCAGGAAAGTTCTATCGCTAGATATGGGCGCTTTAATTGCAGGCGCAAAATATCGAGGAGAGTTTGAAGAGCGGTTAAAATCGGTACTTCAAGAGCTTAGCCAGCAGGATGGCAGCGTCATTCTGTTCATTGATGAGATTCACACCATGGTTGGTGCCGGGAAAAGTGACGGCGCAATGGATGCTAGCAATATGTTAAAGCCTGCGCTTGCAAGGGGAGAGCTTCGGTGTGTAGGCGCAACTACATTGGATGAGTACCGCCAATTTATTGAAAAGGACAAAGCACTAGAACGACGTTTTCAAAAAGTATTAGTTGAAGAACCTAATATTGAAAATACCATAGCAATACTGCGGGGGTTAAAAGAACGCTACGAAGTACACCACGGTGTGGATATCACTGACTCGGCTATTATTGAAGCAGCTAAACTATCAGACCGTTATATCAGTGATCGCCAGCTACCAGACAAAGCCATAGACCTGATCGACGAAGCGGCAAGCCGAATTCGAATGGAAATGGATTCGAAGCCAGAAGCTATGGACCGACTCGAAAGACGACTGATTCAACTTAAGATAGAAGCAGAAGCGCTTAAGAAAGAAACAGATACCGCTTCAAAATCAAGACTAGAGAAACTGAATGAAGACATTCATTCTCTCGAACGCGAATACGCTGATCTTGACGAAGTTTGGAATAGTGAAAAAGCGACTTTGCAAGGTAGCCAACACTTTAAAACTGAACTCGAACAAACCAAGATCGAACTAGAAAAAGCGCGAAGGTCTGGTGATCTAACTCGCATGTCAGAGTTGCAGTACGGTAAAATACCAGAGCTAGAAAAAAAGATCTCTCAAGCCTCTGAAGCCGAAACACAGGAAATGCAACTACTCAAAAACCGAGTAACAGCAGAAGAAATAGCAGAAGTGCTTTCTAAGTGGACAGGGATCCCCGTCAGTAAAATGCTTGAGGGCGAAAAAGAGAAGTTACTTAAAATGGAATCCGTTCTGCACCAGCGAGTCATCGGGCAAAAAGAAGCAACCATTGCAGTCGCTAACGCGGTTCGCCGATCAAGAGCCGGTTTATCTGACCCCAACCGACCAAACGGGTCGTTTCTATTTCTTGGCCCAACTGGAGTTGGAAAAACCGAGCTCTGCAAGGCATTAGCAACATTTTTATTTGACACCGAAGAAGCACTGATTCGAATTGATATGTCTGAATTTATGGAAAAACACGCTGTGGCCAGACTAGTAGGCGCCCCTCCCGGATATGTTGGGTATGAGGAAGGCGGCTACCTGACGGAAGCTGTTCGTCGACACCCATACTCTGTCATATTATTAGATGAAATCGAAAAAGCACATGCTGACGTGTTTAACATCCTCTTACAAGTACTTGATGATGGCCGACTTACGGACGGACAAGGACGAACAGTGGATTTTAAAAATACTGTGATTGTTATGACATCTAACTTAGGGTCCGAGCTTATCCAGAATATGCCTATTGATAAATCTTACGAAGAAGTAAGATCTGCGGTGATGAGTAGCGTTGAGAAGCATTTTCGTCCAGAGTTTATCAACAGAATCGACGAGACTGTTGTCTTCCATGGTTTAAGCGAACAACATATCTTGAATATTGCACAAATACAAATTGATAAACTAAAGAGAAGATTAAAAGAAAGAGATATTCACTTCAATGCAAGTGAAGACTTCTTAAAGCGCTTAGCAGCAAGAGGGTACGACCCCGTATACGGCGCTCGGCCTCTAAACAGAGCCATTCAACACTATATTGAAAACCCGTTAGCTGAATTTTTGCTTGAGGGAAACTTCAAAACTGGTGACACCATCCAAGCAAGCTGGGAAGGCGATCAACCAACTTTTAACAAAGCCACTTAATGTGGCTTTTGATGTTTCTTTTTCCACTCATCGTAAGGCATACCATAAATAATTTCACGCGCAGCCTCTTTACTGATCTCTATCCCTTGATCTTTCGCAGATTGCATATACCATTTTGACAAGCAATTTCTACAAAACCCCGCCAAATCCATTATGTCAATATTTTGAACGTCACTTCGCGCTCTTAAATGTGATAAAAGCTTATTTAACACACCTGCTTCTACAGCTTCTCTTGTATTATCATCCATCATTTCACTAGACCACTCTCTCAAACGACTCATATTTACAACTCTATTTAACTTAAAACCAAGTGAATAGCAACTAAAGGTCACTCATAAATAACGAAGACAATAATGGCATATTTTGGTAAACTGGATGCACCCCTGGCTTATTAAAAAACCAGCCATTAGTTCAATCAGCACACAAAAATAACATGATCACTCTTATGGGAAATTGTATCCATCGCCCAATCTCTTGCAGAGAAGCAACAGGCCTAAAGCCTAACTTATCTATCACAAATGCTGCCACTGATACGAGTGAAAGCACTGATCGACCGCCAAAAAAAAGCATAGAAGCACTCATACACAAGCAAGAACATTATTATTCACAGGCCAACTTGGCAGCAGGCTGGCCTCACAGCTACAAATCCGGTAAAAGTGCTAGCCGAACACGATATTTCGACTGGTACTTAAACATCGTAGATCAATTAAATCTCGATCGTACTTATGCAGTAAGAGCGATCCGCCTGTTAGACTATTTTATTTCAAAATCAGATAATATAGGCTTCTTCAATGGCAGGCCCGTTTCAAATAATCAAGAACACCACACCATTAAGCTCGCAGCAATTACCTCTCTTTTCACAGTAATCAAAACGCATGGCACGATAATAAACCCTGATACAAACCGCAAAACTATTAAGCTGAGTTTAAACAGCATGATAAAACTAATTAAGCAACGATTTACTGCCGAAGACATTAAAGCGTGTGAATTGCTAATGCTTAAAACACTGGAATGGCATATCAACCCACCTTTAGCAGAAGAGTTTATTGATGAATATTTCAAACTGCTCCCTAGCTCACAACGCGTGGGAGACACACAAGCGTTACTATCTGAAGCTATTTCTCATGCTCAGCTCAGCGCTCGAAGCATATCATTAGTTTCCCAGTATAACCCTCAAGAGATCGCTCTAGCCGCCATACTCTACGCTATGGAATTGAATCCAAGTCATTCATCTGAGTCTCAAATAAGCAAACCATTTATCACCCGTATCTTAAAAGAAATTGGAGAACAAGCGCTCAGCGAAGTAATTTCTGCAACAACGCTGCTTCGAGCCAATTTTGACGAATTCGATAGCGTATTGATAAAAAAGCATAAACACCTAGCAGCAAGAAAAGTATTACAAAAAATTGAATCTATGCCTATTCAACGTCAGATAGGCTCCTTCGGAATCAGCCAACGCTACGTGCAAGCAAAAGCACAACAGCAAATCCCTTCAGCCTTAGCCAGTTTATTGGATACAAAAGCAGAAACAAAGATAGCCTTCATCAAAGCACCAGAGAGAAAATTGATTGCCCAAAAAGCGGCAGAGCATTCGGTTGAAAATGTCATTAAACAGCTTAGCACTCAATCTGAAATCAGTATCGGGCACTATATTCGCGTTTAATAAGTCTATGCTTCAACGCCAAGCATCGCAAGCGGACCAGAAAGACACATCTGCTGATCTACTTTTAGATATGAAACTCCCGATCGATCAATCCAGCACTGATCAATCTCACTCTTTAACAAAGCAATAGTAGAAAAAGAACCTGCCACCAAGCAGCTCGCTGCATGAACGCTGACTGAAGAAAACGTTGGCTGGATACTGAAACCCGTTTTAGGGTTTAACAAATGGGAATACCTTTTTCCATCTACCAACATAAAACGCTCATAGTCACCACTGGTTGCAAAACCACCCTGCTCAATCTCAACCTTTGCAATAGCACCATGTATCCTCGGATGCTGTACGCCAACCACCCAGGGAGAGCCATCTGGGTGCGGGCCAACTATCCTAAGATCTCCACCTAGATTCACAAGACCATGCTCAACACCCTTATTAATGAGCGCTTCGGCAATCAAATCTGCTGCATACTCCTTTACAAAGCCGCCTAAATCAATTTCCATATTTGGTTTTGGTAAATAGATTTCGGGTGGATGCCAGAGCACTTGATGCCACCCAATCAAGGGTAACGTTTCTGTTAGCGTTTCTTTTAAGGGCAGGCGGTTAGACTGGAAATCCCAGGCCAATCGCAAGACACCCGATGTAATATCAAACAACCCGTCGCTATGAAGAAAAAGCTGATGAGCATAATTTAACAGCTTTTCAGTCTCTTTATCTACCGCCTTAGTTGTTCCAGTACCAGCGAGTAAATTGATCTCTGAAATCACACTGTCTGCTCTAAATCGTGAGTATTTTTTTTCTAAATGCTCAACCTGAGATACTACGCCTTGAATCAGCACATTAGCCATTTGCTTCGTAGGCGCATATAACTTGACTTCACATAAGCTACCCATCGCTTTGAATGCTGCTTCATGATAGGTCAATTTGAAATACCTGTATTAGTTATTCGAATTCCAACGCGAAGCCAACTGATAGTCGGTTAAACTCCACAAGACCGGGATGACTTCCATCTGAGTTATATTGTTCAAGCGCAATATTAAAGACACCAAAATCGACCTTACGGTTTACCTTAAGCTTAAAACTTACAGCATCAAATTCAGACAAACGATAGTCACTAGAATAGTACCCATCCGCCCTGGTGCTCGTGTAGAAAAGCTGATAAAAAGCTGCATTGGTCTGTGAGTAATATCGAACTTTTGGCACAATCTGCCAATTCGACGTCAAGTTAAAGTACCAACCTAATTCAAATGTATGCGATTCCACTTCCCAGCTATTTTGATAAAACCGATAATCCAAATGCAACGCCGAGTCTCTAGTTGGTAAGTAACGCCGCGCAGATAACTCCCAAGAAAATTGATTTTTATTATCAGGCCGACTATCCGGTAATGTATCTCCCTCTTCTCCAACCTCTGCTAACTTATAAGGGTCAGACAAGTAACCGCTGTATAACACATAATTTATGCTGCTACTCATGAGTAAGTTCTGATGAATAATACTCGAAAAGCCGAAACTCAACCCGATAGATCGCTTAATTTCACCGTCCTTTCTATCGTACACATCGGCCTCAGTCGCATCCACCTGATCGATAGCACCATTTGCCATGAGATCAATTGTATGCAACTGATTCTCGCTTGATTTTGAAAATCCGTAGCCAAGACCTAGGGAGCTGTAGTCATTTTCAGTAGAGTAACTAAAAGAGTATATATACTCTCTAGTAGCCGTAGTATAGTTGCGCAAAGCCAACTCAAGGTCGGTTCTGCTATCGCTGATCGTAGCGCCCGACATCACTTGTAAGGGTATTCCTTCAGAGCTTCTAGCAACATACCAAGGACTCGCACCACTCATGGTTTCAGTACTAGCTGATACCTTTAATTCCGTCGAACGACTAATTGGTCCTTGGTATAAAAACTGATGTATATCAATTTCGTATCGGCTTCTACTACTGAGACGATTTTCGGTATGAAACTTTGATACCGGCAAATCAGCTTCTCGATATTGGGTATACTTATAGCTAACCCGCTTGGTATCTTCCAAACCTGAAGCACGAACCGAGCCCACAACACCTAATTCCATGGCTGCTGCCGTTAATGCGGCTAAAGCTTTGCATTTTTCACCCATAACGATCTGCCACTTAAATCAAGTAGCACCTTATCTCAATAGACAACTTCCTTGTTTTGCCGAAAATAGGATAGCTCATTAATTGCAACCGCAACCACCGCCTGATATCGCAGAGCCAGATGATGAGGCCTCCTTACTAAAATAAATATGCTCATCTAGCGCTCTCTCTAGCGGGTCTGGAGCAAAAGACATTTCTGGTCGAGCTAGATTGCCTCTTTGCCAAGGCTTAACACTTTCGCAACCTATGGTAAATACCAATACGCATAAGAGCATGCACTTTAATTGCATCTAAACCTCTCTTTTTGGCACCTCTATTCACTTCAGTATAAACCAAATACAGGCATTAGCAGTAAAGGGAGAGTAGAGATTCACAACGCAAAAGGAGTTAAAAGGCTAAAGCCGATCATTTAAACAGACCTGCTGTTCATAACCAGCTTATTACTACGCAGTTTTTGACATAAAGAGGGTTTCAATTTGACTCAACAGCCTTTCAAGGGCACCTCTATTTTCTTGAACAAGTTGTGCACCTCGAGCACCTAAACGTGTGCGCAAATCGACATTTCGACAGAGGCGATCCAACTCTAACGCTAGCTGAGATTCGTTTCTCGCTTGAATGAGCGCCCTATGATCAAGCAACATATCTGTGATACTTTGGAAGTTGAACATGTGAGGTCCTACCACTGTAGGCAGCCCGCACGCCATAGGCTCCAGCATATTATGACCGCCTACTCCCACAAAACTACCACCCACAATAGCGAGATCACCAGCGCTAAAGAAATAGAGCATCTCACCCATGGTATCACCCAGTAACACGTTTACATTTGTGTCGACTTTTTCTCCCAAGCTTCTCCTAACATAGGTAAAACCAAAAGATTCGATAATGGAAGCTACTTGGTCAAACCGCTCAGGATGTCTAGGGACAAGCACTAGCATCAAGTTTCTATATTTCAAAAGCAGTTCATTGAACACTTTTAAAATGAGGGCTTCTTCTTTGTCATGAGTACTGGCTGCAATGCAAATTAACCTTTCTTGGCCCCACTCCTTGCGCAACGCCTTGCCTGTATCTTTTAAGCGCTCCGGTAAGTTCAAATCGAACTTTAAACTACCAGTCACCTCCACCCGGCTTCGGTGCGCGCCTAACTTAACAAAACGCACAGCGTCTGACTGAGATTGTGCTGATATTAATGGGATCTTGGAAAAAATACGCTCAGATAAAAAAGAAAAGCGATCATAACGACGAAAAGAGCGCTCCGACATACGCGCATTCGCAACCACTAAGGGTATGCCAAGCTTATGTGCCTGAACCACCATATTCGGCCATATTTCAGTTTCCAAGACAATAATGAATTCAGGTGAAATAGAAGAAAAAAAATGTTTAACGCTCATGCTTAAATCAAAGGGTGCATAAGCATGCCAAACGCTGTCGCCGAATATCTTTTTTACTCGATCAGAACCAGTTGGCGTTGAGGATGTCACCAAAACTTCGTATTCAGGGTAGCGCTCTATCAGCTTTTCGATTAAAGGAACAGCCGCCATTGTTTCACCAACGGAAACAGCATGGACCCAGATACAACGATCTAGCTTAAATGGCAAAAAACCTAATCGTTCAGCTATCCTTTTTCTGTACTCAGGCGATAGCCTGCTGCGCCACAATAGCCGTAAAATAACAAATGGAAGCAGCGCATACAGTAGAAGCTGATACAGGGCACGAAAAAACATACTTACTCAAAGGGATCCCTGAGAATGAGCGTTTCATCACGCTCCGGTCCCGTAGAAATAATGTCAATGGGTACACCAAGGTAGTTTTCTACCGCTCGAATATAGCTCCTAGCTAACGAAGGCAAAGCCTCAAAGTCCCTAACACCCAATGTAGAATCTTTCCAGCCAGGAAAAACCTCATAAATTGGCTCAAGCTTTTCATAAGATTCAGAATCACACAAAGATTCTAATTCAATACCATCTTCGTTCTTGTATCCGACACACACATGAATCTCTTCTAAACCATCCAGCACGTCAAGTTTAGTTAAACAAATGCCAGAAATTGAATTTATGTCAACTGATCGTTTTAGATGGAACGCATCAAGCCAACCACAACGCCGTGGGCGACCAGTGGTTGCGCCAAACTCATGCCCCTTTTCAGCTAGATGTTTACCTACTTCATCGAATAGCTCCGTAGGAAAGGGCCCAGAACCGACTCTAGTCGTATAAGACTTCGTAATTCCCAATACGTAGTCAATTGCTCTGGGACCAATGCCACTACCGGTTGAAGCACCACCAGCAGTCGTATTAGAAGAAGTAACATAAGGATAGGTGCCATGATCAATATCTAGTAGCGTGCCTTGTGCCCCTTCGAATAAGATATTACTCCCTTTTTCAATCTCCTGACTTAGATAGAATGCCACATCAGTAGACATTGGAGCCAACCACTTGGACCAAGACAAAGCAGTGGCTTTAACCTGTTCAACTGACACAGGCTCTGCTTGATAATATTGCGTCAACAAAAAGTTATGGTAATCAAGCACTTCTTCTATCTTGCTAAAAAGTCTTTTCTCGTTAAATAGATCACTGACCCGAATGCCTCTCCTAGATACCTTATCTTCATAAGCCGGGCCAATGCCACGACCTGTGGTCCCTATTTTTGCCTTTCCCTTTGCCTTTTCTCTCGCTTGGTCTAGAGCAACGTGAGACTCAAGAATTAAAGGGCAAGCGCTACTTATTTTGAGACGAGTGCGAACATCTATCCCTCTATTTTCTAATTCTAAAATTTCCTTCTCCAACGCATCAGGCGCCACAACAACACCATTAGCAATACAACAAGATACTTGCTCTCTCAGGATGCCTGAAGGAATCAAATGCAGAACTGTCTTATTTTTGCCAACAACCAAAGTATGGCCGGCATTGTGCCCACCTTGAAAGCGGACGACAATATTAGCTTTTTCAGTCAGGCAATCAACGATCTTGCCCTTACCTTCATCTCCCCATTGAGTACCTAATACAACAAGGTTTTTACCCATAATTACACCCAACCCATTTCATTTTAATTTCGAAAAGAACTACTCAGCATTTAATATGTTACTTTACGACCCAATCATCGTGCTCAAACGCCAAGAATCTTTGGTTTGCTTTTGGCCGATCCTGATCTGATAGTGCCTGAATAACCACCTCAGAAGATGAGCGAAGGTCATCTATTTTTTTTCTCAAAGTATGGGCGCGAGAGGGGTCTGACTCTAAAGGCGCCCAAATAGCCGATAGCCCGCGCTCATCAGGAGATACTCCAGATTTTTCGTCTCTTAAGCGCCTCAACTCAACCAGCGACATTAAATCAGCTGAAAACCCTGTTGAAGCCCTGGTCGCCCCAAATTCCTTACCTAAACCATCATAACGACCACCACTGGCAATCGCAGTGTGAGCATAATGAGGATAAGCAGCATATACTAGCCCTGTATGATAGGCATAGCTTTGTAATTCAGAGAGATCAAAAAACCAGCTCACTTTATTGTTATCCTCCATTAACGGAGTCAACGTCTGCTTGAGGTCATCAAGCACCCGCCTAATGTAATGATCTTCGCGCAAACACTTGTTCTTAACATCTAGCACTTCAACCCCACCTTGCAAAGACACCCAAGTATTTAACAACGAGCACCGGTCACTAGATAACCCCCACTTACGAACCAAAGCCATCAAATCTCCTAGATTTTTTTTCTTTAATGCTTCAAGAAACGAGGCTTTTTCTTCATCATGTAAGCGGCCATTTTTGGAGGCCTCCCCAAAAATTTCTCCCAATATATGTTTATATAAACCAGCATGCCCTACGTTAATTGTCACTTCGGCCGTTGAATCGGCAAGATTAAATACTGCAATCATCACTTCCAAAGCTTCTCGATCACTGGCAATACCCTCGTGCCCATATATTTCAACACCAGTCTGCACTAATGTTCTAGGCGCCAAGATATTTAATGGCATGGCATGCAATACGGAGCCCGCATAGCAAAGCCTGTTAACTTGCTGTTGATCTCGGCTTTGCGCAAGAGAATGCGCATCTATTCTTGCGACCTGCGGCGTAATGTCTGCACGAATACCTAACAAGCGACCGCTGATCTGATCTGTTACCTTTAGTGTTCTTAGATCCAACTCAGGATCAGAAGTAATCAGAAGAGATTCTAGGTACTCTATCAAAGGTGGAAAAACTAACTCATACCCCCTAGAACGATACAAATCGAGTGTATCTCTTCTAAGTTGCTCTAGCTGTTCTGCTTGCCCCGGCAACACCTCCAGAACACCATCAGGAAGCAGCCATTTATGATTAACAGTCAATCTTATAAACCACGTTTAAGTTAGTAATGTCACTTTTAGCAGCCTTTATAAAGGCCGCGTTTATTCTATCTAAAAATAGTTAGAATTGTTAGGCCAAACGCCATGCTACTAAACCCAAATATTCTTAAGGTTTTGTCTTCCATACCACTAATTCTTTGGAAAACAGCTCTAGCCCGCTCTGGTGACAAAAAAGGCAGCACTCCCTCAATTACAAAAACCAAGGCAAATGCCGAAATCAGATCACTCCATGCAATATCCATTTATTGACTACCCACAAATCAAGAACCCATAGGCGAGCCTAGACTCAACCCACCTGATGGTCATCATATCGCCAGCAACCTATT
Organism: Gammaproteobacteria bacterium; assembly: GCA_038135915.1. GTDB lineage: Bacteria > Pseudomonadota > Gammaproteobacteria > Pseudomonadales > UBA6940 > JAYPYM01. The sequence goes on along the minus strand of JAYPYM010000031.1, from coordinate 10,287 downwards.
ATCCTACTGGCCTTTAGCAGAGCTTTTCAAGTAATCAAAAAACTCTCCTTTTGGCTGCATAAGGATCATATCTGACTTATTAGCAAAGGTGTTTTTATAGGCAGTTAAGCTTCGATAAAATTCAAAAAACGCCATATCTTTTCCATAGCCTTCCGCGTATGTTTTCGCTGCAATCGCATCACCTTCACCTCGAGTAATTTCTGCTTGTCGATTTGCATCTGCAATGATAACTCTGGCTTCAAGGTCTGCGTTAGCTCTTATCTTAAGGCCCTTTTCTTCACCCTCTGACCGATACTTTTTAGCATCTTTATCACGCTCAGCCCTCATCCTTTCATAAACAGATTCACTCACATCAAGGGGCAACTCGATTTTTTTCACTCGTATATCGATCACTTCAACACCCAACCCATCAAGCACGAGCTGTTTAACAGACCCTTTCACTTTTTCAAGAATCTGGTCCCGCTCATCAGTAATGACTTGATCTATTGTTCGAATACCAAACTCATTACGCAACTGCTCATTAACCCTGGGCTCAATCAAGCTAGCAGCTCTCAGCAAATTACCACTGGTTGCCGTATAATATTTTTTAACATCTTGAATCTTCCACATAATAAAAGAATCAACCATTAAAAGCTTCTTGCCAGCTGTGAAATACTCCTCTTGTTGAAGGTAAGTAGACTGCACACGGGCATCGAACTTACGGATCTCATGGATGACTGGGATTTTAAACCCTAAACCAGGCTGTAACTCCGCACCAATCACCTGACCAAACTTTAGCTTTACGCCCCGGTGAGATTCCTGGATGGTATAAAAACAACCCGACAAAATTAAAGCAAATACACCCAATAATATAATTGAATTAAGCGCTCTTTGACTCATTAACGACTCTCCCTAATAGGTGCTCTACGTAATGTTGATCTCGAGCTCTTAACACCAGGAGCCTGCTGACTAGAGGTAAACGTATTATTGTTTCTCAAGCTTTCCAAATCTGAAAGCGAGCTGGTTTGGCCACTTGCATTCTGACCTATCATTTTGTCTAAAGGTAAATAAACAAGATTATTTCCACCTTCAAGGTCCACCATGACTTTTGACGTGTTACTCAAAACTGTTTCCATAGCTTCCAAATAAAGCCTACTTCGGGTCACTTCTGGCGCAATCTGATACTCCACCAAAAGCTTATTGAATCGCTCAACTTCACCTTCAGACTTATCGATCACTTCTTGTTTGTAAGCGTTGGCCTCAGCAAGTATTTTTTCTCGCTGACCTGAGGCTCGTGGAATCTTCTGTTCTCGGTAAGCCTTAGCTTCATCGATATACCTGGCCCGATCTTCTTTTGCTTTGATGACATCGTCAAAAGCCGACTTAACATCACCAGGTGGCTGTGCATCCTGTATATTCACCTCCACTATTTCTATGCCACTTTTATAGGTGTCGAGAGACTTTTGGATACGCTCTTTGACAAGCCTAGCCACCTCAACACGCTCCTTGGTCATGACTGAATCCATCTTCTCTCCACCCACAACATGTCTTAATGCACTTTCAGTAGCCTGGGCAAGACTATCTTTAGGGTCAGCAATATCTAAAAAAAACTGCTTAGGGTCCTCAATGAAATACTGAACTTCCATTCGAACATCAACAATATTTTCATCTGAGGTCAACATATGAGCTTTATGAGAATGCGAAGAAATCAGCTTAGTATTAGCCTTCAGAACCTGGTCAATCATTGGAATATTCC
>JAYPYM010000031.1:1944-8542 GCA_038135915.1 Gammaproteobacteria bacterium | reverse complement strand
CATTGCAAACCGGCCTGCTTGGTTTCTTTATACTCTCCAAATCTTAATACTACTGCTTCTTCTGCTTCCTCTACCCGATAAAACCCAGTTAGCAAAGTAACGATGATTGCAGCAACCACGGCACCGACAATAAAACCTTTCGGAATAGGCTCGCCTGTATTAGGGCCACCACCGCCCTTGCCTGTTAACTTGCGATGTAGCTTTTTGATCATTTCATCTAAGTCCGGAGGGCCCTGATCAGATCCACTTTTCCATGGATCTTGCGGTCCTTTGCCACCACCGGGTTCATTCCAAGCCATATAATGCTCCAATTCTGATTAGTTCACGCTCAAGGGATAACATAAAATGCTATACCATCTTATACTAGTGTGACTACATATATTACCGACTAATTTCTTCGTTGCAAAAGTGTTTCATAATATAAGCATATCGATGAACGGGCAACTTAACATCCAAAAAAGTTACTCCTGCGTCGTCTAAATACTCTTTTACCACTGCTTTTTGGCGATAAAACTCTGAACGCAAGCGGCCTGCTGAAGGAGAAATTCGAATGCTTGCCTCTATTAGCTCCGGAGCTAAGGCCTTTCCTATTGCAGCCGGCAACAAATAAATTCCGGCACCAGAAGCAGCCGATAACCAAACAGCAAAGGGCTCTCCACCCCTTTTGGCTTCCACTTTTGCCAGATCACCTGAAATATCAATTTTATTAAAAACTCGCAGCCTAGGTATCTTATCTGAAACACCAACTTCAACTAGTACCTGGCTCACCGCATCGGCTTTATCTCTAAAACTGAGATCATGCCGCTCGCTTGCATCGACAACCTCCATAATCAAGTCAGCCTCCAACACTTCCTCAAGCGTCGCACGAAATGCATCGACCAGCGCATGAGGCAGGTTTTTCACAAAACCGACCGTGTCCGCTATCACAACATCACCAACACCGGGGATGCTGAGGCTTCGCAAAGTGGTATCTAAGGTCGCAAACAATTGGTCGGCTGCATAAATATCTGACTGAGTTATCTTATTAAACAGTGTTGATTTGCCTACATTTGTATAACCAACCAAAACCACAAGCGGCGTATCTGACCTTGATCTGCTACGACGGCTTTGAACTCGCTGCTTTCTAACGCCAAGCAACTTTTTTCTTAAATTAGAAATTCGCTTTCTAATCATCCTTCGGTCGGATTCAAGCTGAGTTTCCCCTGGGCCGCGTAGCCCGATACCACCTTTCTGACGCTCTAGATGGGTCCACCCTCGAATCAAGCGAGTTGACAAATGCTCCAACTGAGCAAGCTCAACTTGAAGCTTACCTTCATAGGTTCGTGCCCGCTGGGCAAAAATGTCCAAAATCAAGCCCGTACGGTCAATCACTCTCGCGTTTAAACATTTTTCCAAGTTTCTACTTTGAACAGGAGATAGGTTGTGATTGAATAAGACTAATTCTACTTCATTTTGCTCAACTAGAGCCTTCAGCTCTTCCAGTTTCCCACTACCGATTAAGTACTTTGGACTTGGCTCTGAACGCCGACAGCTTAACACACCCTTGACCTGAGCACCCGCTGATCCGGCCAATAGCTTAAGCTCGTCTAGGTCGTTGTTTAAATCTTCTATCAGAAATTCGCAGTGCACCAGGAAAGCTGATTCACCCCACCCTGGTCTTTCAAAAAATAACATAGGAATGCTAAAACAATTTTATTTAGAGGCGTGAGACTCACGTGCTAGCGGACACCAGTTCCAATAAAGAGGCCAAACTAAGCCCCCTTCAGAACAACAAGCCAGGCATCAGCAACACGAGATTTACTAGAGATTGCCGTAACCCATAGGGCCATTTTGAGCACCAGATCCATGATCAGACATACCACCCTCAGCCTGCCCAGAACCACCACCCAACCTAGGGTTCCTTGCAGGAACAACGGTGGATATAGCGTGCTTATACACCATCTGGCTGACAGTATTTCTTAACAAAACAACATATTGATCAAACGATTCAACCTGCCCTTGTAATTTAATACCGTTCACCAAAAATATAGACACAGGTATCCTTTCTTTTCTTAACGCATTTAAAAAAGGGTCTTGTAGCGTATGCCCTTTTGACATGTTTTTTCTCCTGTACTGTCTAGCGACAATCTTAATTTAAAAAGACATTCATTGTCATAATTAAAAATAGCTTAATTATTGTTTTATATCATTTTTACTGACAGGCTTAACGACGGTTGAAATCAAACCAAAGGTTTTGAGCCAAACCATCTCTTAAGAATGAAACCAGCAAAATTAAAACCAAGTTGTCACACTAAGCTTCGCTCAGCCTATTCAAGACCGGCGCAACCAAGCAATTAATAATAAGCACACATAATCGGCACATGATTTAATATACTTACTCCTGGAACAAACAATAGCATAAAAGAACTAAGATTAATTTAAATGCCATGGCTCCAAGTTCAATTGTATTCAAAACAAGCGCCGATTCAATGTTTTTTTAAACATTTTATCAATATCAGTTTAAGCCTAGGTCATCTTGGATAAACTCGCAAAGCCCCTCGGCACCGCTTTCCAGCGATTGAATTGGCAAACAATTTCTCTTACGCCAACCTCTAAGCCAAGTGATTTGGCGCTTCGCCAACTGTCTTGAAGCAGCCTGGGCTCTACAAATCATTGCATCATAGTCATATTCACCTTCTAGATAGGCACAGACCTGCCTATAACCAATCGCCCTCATTGATGGCATGCTGGCGCAAAGATGGTAATTTTGTCGTAGCTGAACAGTCTCTTCTACCAAACCTTGTTCTAACATCGACTTGAAGCGCAAATCTATTCGCCGGTATAGCTCTCGACGATCAGCTAATTCCAAAGAAAAAATACGTAAATCAAACTCACTAAACAAACAAGATAAATATTGCCCACCAGCTAAAGCCTTTTCTTGCATTTCACTAAGCCTTACACCCGTCAACAAAAATACCTCTAATGCCCTTTGCACTCGCTGCTTATCATTCGGATGAATGCGCCTAGCACTCAGCGGATCAACTGCAGCGAGCTCTTCATGTAAAGATAACCAACCATTTTCATTGGCTTTTGCCTGTATTTGCGACCGAACTTCAACCGAAGCACCAGGAAGTTGATCTAGCCCAAAAAAAAGCGCATTGAAATACAACATTGTGCCACCCACCAAAAGGGGCGTTTTGCCACGCGATAGTACCTCTTCAATCAATCGACGCGCATCCTTACGAAAGTCTGCAGCAGAGTAGACCTCAGTGGGCGCCAACATGCCAACCAAGTGATGTGGCACCCTAGAGAGCTCATCAGGTGATGGCTTAGCTGTACCCACATCCAAACCAGCGTACACCATTGCAGAATCAACACTAATGACTTCTACCGGCATATGCTCACTTAACGCCAGGGCCAATGAGGTTTTACCAGTCGCCGTTGGCCCCAATATACAAATGACTGTTTTCCTATCTTTCATGACAACTTCCTAAAAGCACAAAAAGCTGTATTTAGCGCCAGCTAATATCTATAATCGTTGCAATCAAACTTATATTAAAATCAGATGTTACTTCACTCACTATCTCGGGTTAAAAAGCAGTACTTAAGGCTCCCAATTCATGTTAAATGAGTGGCTATTATACGGTATTGTCGGCGCCATTGCAGGCTTTTTAGCCGGCATGCTTGGCATTGGCGGAGGCCTTATTTTAGTGCCGACGCTTATCTTTATATTTTCATCGCTTGGTTTTTCTTCAGAAATCATCACCCAGCTAGCCCTTGGTAGCGCACTGGCAACGATTGCCTTTACCGCTGGGAGCGCAGTCTATACTCATCACAAAGCAAAAATGATTGATTGGCCTATCGTGCTAAAGCTTGCCCCCGCTCTCGCTCTCGGTGCATACCTAGGTAGCCTGCTGATATACCTTTTTAGTAAGCTGTATTGGAATTATTTATTTGGCAGCTTTTGCATCTTCATGTCATTAAAAATGATGGTGCATTGGAAGCCACACCCAGGTCGCCAGCTGCCCACGTGGCCTTGGTTATCCGCTGCGGGCGTACTGATTGGCTCAATTTCAAGCCTGCTAGGGATAGGAGGAGGCACTTTGATTGTCCCTTTCTTAAGCTGGCGCCAGGTCCCTATTAAAAGAGCCATTGGCGCCTCTTCAGCTTGCGGCTTATTGATTTCGATTGGGGGTAGCTTTGGCTACCTAAGCACAGGATGGGGCACACCCAACTTGCCCCAGTTCAGTTTAGGCTTCATATATATTCCAGCACTGACCGGAATTGTCGCGACCAGTATATTTTTCGCACATTTGGGAGCCAAAGCAACCCACTCATTGCCCGTCATACAAATCAAACGGGTTTTCTCTATCTTGCTAGCACTCATTGGTGCTAAATTTTTATTTTTTTGGTAGCACAAATATGTAATTCAACGCATCAAACAGATAGAATACAGGGTTTCATCTATCCCATAGGACTAAATGTTTTCGTGATCGAATACCCCCAAATTGACCCAGTAGCGTTTTCACTCGGCCCATTAAAGGTGCACTGGTATGGTCTTATGTATCTGTTAGCTTTTTTTTGCGGTCACTTCCTACTAAAACATAGAGCGAAAAAGGCTGATGCGCCCTTCACCGAGCAAGAAGCTTCCGATTTAATTTTTTATTCAGCACTAGGCATTATACTGGGCGGAAGAATTGGTTATTTCTTATTCTATACACCACTAGAAACTTGGCTATCCAACCCTCTCTCCATCTTTAAGATATGGCAAGGCGGAATGTCCTTCCATGGTGGCCTACTAGGCGTCATAGGCGCGGTATGGCTTTGGAGCAGGCACATCAAAAAACCATTTTTGCAAATCACAGACTTTGGCGCACCCGTCGTACCCCTCGGCATTGCTTTTGGTCGGCTAGGTAATTTTATTGGGAATGAGCTTTGGGGCAGAGAATCACCAGATCTAGCCTGGGGCATGGTCTTTCCAGGTGCTGGAGATATACCTCGTCACCCTTCGCAACTTTACGAAATGATGCTTGAAGGCTTTTTACTGTTTGCCTTTCTATGGGTCATATCCCAAAAGGCACGCCCTAGAGGACTCATCAGCGGCTTATTTTTGCTAGGCTATGGAGGCGGTCGCTTTCTAGTGGAATTTTTTCGAGAGCCAGATGCCCATATTGGATTCCTCGCCTTTAATTGGATTACGATGGGGCACTTACTTTGTACGCCTATGATTCTTGGCGGATTAATTTTAATTGGCTTCAGTCAAGCACAGTCAAAATCAAGGAATTAAGCATGATCAACTACCTAAACTTATTAAAAAAAGTCAGAGAAAATGGCACTTTAAAAAGCGACCGAACCGGGACCGGGACTTATTCCATTTTTGGCCACCAAATGCGATTTAATCTTCAGGATGGATTCCCTCTAGTCACTACAAAGAAAATTCACCTCAAGTCCGTTATACACGAGTTGCTTTGGTTTTTATCAGGGGACACCAACATAAAATATTTAAATGAAAATGGTGTCTCTATTTGGAATGAGTGGGCAGATGAAGATGGTGAGCTAGGCCCCGTTTATGGCTCTCAGTGGCGCTCTTGGCCAACTGCCGACGGCCGCCATATAGATCAGATTCAAGCTTTGTTAGATCAGCTTCAAACTAAGCCAGACTCCAGACGACTGATCGTTAGCGCTTGGAATGTCGGAGAGCTCGATAAAATGGCATTACCACCATGCCACACGCTCTTCCAGTTTTATGTTGCAAACAACAAACTATCTTGCCAACTATACCAAAGAAGTGCAGACGTGTTCCTCGGAGTACCTTTCAATATTGCATCTTACGCACTTCTAACCATGATGATCGCTCAGGTTTGCAATCTGGAAGTGGGCGATTTTATACACACACTAGGTGACGCACACCTTTACACTAACCACTTGAAACAAGCCGATATTCAACTGGGTAGACAACCATTGCCCGCACCTAAAATGCACATTAACCCAGCCAAGAAAGATTTATTCAGCTTTGAGTTTAGTGACTTTTGTTTGCGTGACTATGCATACCACCCTCATATTTCAGCGCCAGTAGCTGTTTAATTCAAAAATAACATTAGCAACCACTCATTATGATGAAAACAATAGAAGAAATACCTGTTACGCTAATTGCTGCCGTTGCAGACAATGGCGTGATAGGTATAAATAATAAACTGCCCTGGCATTTACCAGAAGACTTAGCTCATTTTAAAAAATTAACCACTGGAAAGCCTATTATTATGGGCCGCAATACTTTTGAATCCTTGCCTAGCCCCTTACCAAACCGTTTAAATATCGTTATATCAACACAAAAAATAACTGCAAATGGTTTTTTGCATGCAGACACACTGACTAAGGCATTAGAGCTTGCAACTCACTATTGTCTTGAGCAAGAAAGCGTCACAGAAAAAGAAATCATGGTCATTGGCGGCGCGCAGTTATACAAAGCCACACTAAATATCGCAAAAAAAATGTACATTACCCAAGTTCACATAACACCTACCGGTGACACATACTTTAATGAATGGAAATCTGATCAATGGACTATTACAAAAAAAGAAGGTCCATTCGAGGCAAAAGTCAACGACATTAGTTATAC
>JAYPYM010000031.1:0-1934 GCA_038135915.1 Gammaproteobacteria bacterium | reverse complement strand
AGCTCGCTTAGAAAGACCCGGCGCTTCAAGTACGCATTGCTGCGATTAAAAAAATTCCTGACCTAAACGACTTAAAAAAGCTATTACCAACGATATTAAATGCCAGTAGAGAGGCAGATAAGGCCAACATCTTTTCCCACTTGGTGACCATTTTCAGCGCAGACGAATCTCAGTTAGCACAGAAAATAGAGTTGCTCCAATCAATAAAAGACCCTGGACTTGCTAGCGCACTCATCGAATCAAATGCAGCCTTGGAACTGTTACTGACCGGCCTGGGACAAATCACTTCACCTGACCAACTACAACATATCTGCCTAAACCATAGGCTGGCCAGAGTACGCATCACTGCTGCCGAGCGAATTCAAAGCTATCAACACTTACTAGAAATCTCTCAACAAACCAAAGGAAAAGACAAAGCCATATATCGTGTCGCTAAAAACAAACTAGACGGCCTTAAAGATAGTGTCGAATCTGCCGCACGAGAAAGAGAAGCATGCGAGCAATTACTACAACAATTTGAAGCACTCACACAAGCCAATAATGACCCATTACTTTATCAAAAGCTTAATCACCTCAACAAACTCTGGGAGAATACGAATAGTCCAGAAAAAGCTGCATTTGCTAGCCAAATTAAAAGCGCTACCACAAAAGTCAATCAACTGCTAGCAGCACAACAATCAGCGGACATCACTAAGACTGACGCAAAATTTAATATTGCAGATGCATTAGCAGAACAAAAAGAAACCTGTAGCACTTTAGAAGAAAGCCTTGTTTTTATACAACAACTAGATTCACCACTTGAAACCGATATTCCCTCACTAAAAGCGGTGCTCAATACACAAAAAATTAGGTGGGAAGCGGCTACAGAACACAAGGCAGCACCTGAAAACCTATATCAATCCTATACACGACTCTGCAATCTATTGAGCAGCTTCATTCGGCAAGCCAGCTACCTAAATAACAATCAATCTCGCATTGCAACATTAATCGAAAGCGCCAAGGAGCTAGATCACAAAAATCCTGCTGCCCTTATCGCTAACAATGAAAAAATTAGTGCTATTCAAACTGAGATCAACTGGCCGGACGGTATTTCGCCACCAAGACTAATAAAGGATTTAAAATCAGTATCTGCAAATCAAAAAAAACAATTAAAAGCATTGAATCAACTCATTAAAAATATAGAAACAGAAGTATTTCAACTGATTGACGAATTACATCAAAGCCTAGATCAAGGCAAATTTAAGGCCGCTGAGCATGTTGCACAAAAAATTAAACATCTAATCAAAAAGCTGCCTACACAGCATCAACAAAACGCTCAAAAAGCGTTCAAACCTTATGCGAATCAATTAAGTGAAATGAAAGATTGGCAAGGCTATGCGACCAAACCAAAGAAACTCGAACTCTGTGAAAAAATGGAACTATTGGCTGATACAAAACTAGCGCCTCAAGAAAAGTCAAAAAAAATCCAAGAGTTGCAGAAAGAGTGGAAATCTTTAGCGCTCCTAGAAAAGAAAGAGGAACAAGAGCTATGGAAAAGGTTTAGCACAGCTGCAGACAAAGCATTTAAGCCATGCAAAGAACACTTTCAAGCCCAATCTGAAAAACGTCAAGCGAATCTTTTGAGCAGAACGCAAATTTGCAGCCAGTTAGAAAGCTATATTCAGCATTATGATTGGGGGAAAGCAGACTGGTCAGCTGTTGTCGAGGTCATCAAGCTTGCAAAGGCGGAATGGAGACAATACTCACCAGTTGACCGATCCGCAGCAAAAAAAATACAGGCAACATTCGATCAACATATTGAATCCATTCAAAGAAAGATAGACCAACATCAAACGGCCAACTTGCAGCGCAAAAAAAAGTTGCTTGACGAAGTACGCCAATTACATGAAGAAGAAGATGTGCTCAATGCAGTAGAAAAAGTTAAACAACATAGG
>JAYPYM010000030.1:17453-26031 GCA_038135915.1 Gammaproteobacteria bacterium | reverse complement strand
TGCTGTTCAAAAGTTACCGGAAAACGTCGCCTTAAGGCTTAAGCTATTGGAGGTGTGTGCTGAATCTAAAGATAAAACTAAATTTAATCAGCATCATGGTGTTGTTAAACAGTTTGGTTCAGAAGAAGAGGTTTCGCGTGCTCAGGAGTTAGCTGCCCAATTAGGTCTAGATGATAGTGCCGGATTCCAGGAGGAAGCGACACAAGCGCTTCATGTGGATTCGGATAGCTCTGAGGTTGATGACCCACTAGATCTTGATTCTGCATTTGGTGATTTGGAAGAGGATGAGTCTTTAGGAGAGTCTCTGGATACTGATGTAACCGGAGAAACAAGTGAGGCTGACTCTCTTGACCTAGATGATGATTTTGAATTGGACTTTGATGAATCCGAAATGACTCTAGATGACTTAGAGGCAGGTTTGGATGTGGGCCATTCTAGCAGTAGCGATGTTGCTCCCGCGGTTGATCAAGAAGTTAAACAAGAAAGTGCTCCAGCTAAGCAAGCTGAAACCGTTGAAGATAAGAATTGGAGATGTTGAAGACATCGAAGATTTAGATGAATTTGAACTGGAATTAGATGGGTTGAGTGAAGACCTAGCAGAGGATGAAGCGCCACCTCAAAAAGAAGCTGAAAAGTCAGAGGCCGCTCCTGAAGCAGTGCCGAGTGGTGAGGAGAGTGCTAAAGTTGAAGACGTTAAATCAGAACCTGAATTACCATTTGAAGTTGAAGAAACCCTAGGGTTTGAGGAAGATGCTTTAGAGGATGACGATGAAGATCTGAGTCTGATGGCTGAAGCGGACGAAACCTCAACGAAACTGGATTTAGCCAGAGCTTATATTGATATGGGTGATAGTGAGGGTGCTAAGGATATCTTAGATGAAATTTTGCTGGAAGGTGATGAAGTACAACAACAAGAAGCAAAAGACTTATTAGATAAAGTTGGCGGTTAGTATTTCGGCAGAATATAGCTAGAATGTCATGTTAATCTACTCGCATTATCGACACATATAATATTGACATCAAAAAGATGTTGTAATAACATCACCCCTGAGTTTGGCAGTAGTATACTTTGTTAGATTAGATTTCCGATGTTGAGATCTTAGAGTTAAGTGCCAAAAACCGAATAATAAGAATCTAATAAGAACGAAAAGCATGAATACTGGCTGTCAAGCTCATCTTACTCAAGCAAAAATAACCATGTTTTGATTTTTTATCTCAACAGCGGCCATATTAAAATAACTAATTATCAGGAGTAAACAATGATATTTGACCGGCAGCATCCCCCAATAGTCCAGCAAATATTAGCTTCCTTAGCTAATGAGCCTGAATCTTGGTGTTATGATAAAATAAGCGGAGATTTGGTGAATAGGACCTTGGGTGTTGATTTTAGAGACATCAATAGTCGGTTTAATTTGAAGATATTAATTAGAAGTCGAGGCTGGTTAGCTTTCTCATCGTTTTCATCAAAGGCAATATGGAATGGAATTTCAGAATGGTTCAATAGAGATATTAGTGAGGGACGAAAAAACAATCTTGAGAAAGTGGAAGTCAGCAGTTTAATACAAGGTGATCTTATTTCCCAAGAGCTTGATCGGAACAATAAAGATGTCATTGCATTTGAAGAGAATCGCAATAATAAGACCAATCAAGCCATTTAGACAGACCGCTTTTCCCTTTAGTTATTTTTCTGTACATTACAGTCACTCGTTTAACTCGACTACACTTTAAAAGTGAGAGTGACTGTCCTTCCCTCAGGTACTCGCTATCTTGTTAGACTTAACTAGTTCTAAAGTTCATCTTCACTCTAACGTGTTTAAATGAATATGGTTTGTTTTAGTGTCTCTATCTGATCAATTACATGATTGAAATTTTCATGTGTTCGAGGTTAAATACCGAATGCATTATTTTTTGGTTTGAAGTTCGTGACCTTCTAACCAAAAATATCAGTATATTACACTTGGAATCTGGACGTATTTATGAAGTTGGCTGTGTGTGTGCAATATGATGGTAGTCGGTTCTCTGGCTGGCAGCGTCAAAAACATCAGACAAATACAGTACAGGAACACCTCGAGACAGCGCTTGCCTATGTCGCCAATCAACCAATTAGTCTTGTATGCGCAGGTAGAACAGATACTGGTGTTCATGCGCTATATCAAATTTGTCACTTCGAAACCGATTCGGTACGAAGTGAGCGGGAATGGATATTAGGTACTAACTCAAAACTCCCTAAAGAAGTTTCAATACAGTGGGTGAAAACTGTGCCTAACAGCTTTCATGCTCGATTTGGTGCTTTATCCCGTACTTATCGTTATCTGATTCATGTGGCGAAGTTTCGTTCTGCTTTGTGGTCCCAACAGGTGACTTGGTTTCATAAAGAATTAGATGTCTCAGCTATGAGCGAGGCTGCAGAATATCTGGTTGGTGAACAGGATTTTAACGCTTTTAAAGCTGCTGGCTGTCAATCCAAACACAGTGTCCGAACGATCACAAAAGCACAATTTCAGACTAAAGGTGCTTTTATTTGTTTTGAAATTACTGCAAATGCGTTCTTGCAGCACATGGTGCGTAATGTCGTTGGAACTTTGGCTGTGATCGGTAAAAGAGAGCAAGAGCCCGAGTGGCTAAAATTCGTATTAGAATCTAAGGATCGAAAGCAAGCTGGAGTCACAATGCCTCCTAATGGGCTTTATTTCTTAGATTGCCAATATCCTGCAGAGTATTGTATACCTAAATCCGAAGGCGACAGGGGATTGCTTTCTTGGTTTGATCATTAACGGACTCGCGAAGATCGCGAATTGAATGGGCAATATATGATTAACAACTATTTGGCACGAGAAGCGTATAGAACGAGAGTCAAGTATTGCGGTATGACTAGGGAAGTTGACGCTCAGTTTGCGGAAAAACTCGGTGTAGATGCGATAGGCTTAATTTTTTACCAGAAAAGCCCGAGATTTGTTTCGTTGGAGCAGGCAATTAAGGTCAAACAGGTATTGTCACCATTGGTGAGTACAGTAGCCTTATTCGTAAATCCTACAAGCATTGAGGTTGACCGAGTGTTGAAGTATTTGCAACCCACCTTACTGCAGTTTCACGGTGAGGAGTCTCCAGAGTTTTGTAATAGTTTTGGTCATCCCTACATAAAAGCATTTCGTGTAGATCAAAGTTTTGATTGGTCTGGAGAGCTGCAGAAGTATCACTCAGCCGAAGCGTTTTTATTTGATTCAAAGGTGGAAGGTGGATACGGAGGTTCGGGTAGAACTTTTGACTGGTCTTTGCTCGAGAGTAGTGGGCGACTTAAGCATTGGAGCATCTTAGCAGGAGGCTTGGATGCTGCGAATGTATCGAAAGCTATTTTAAAGTGTAGGCCTGAAATGGTGGATGTGAGTGGCGGTATAGAAGAGAAACCAGGCATAAAAAGTGCGGAAAAAATGACCAAATTTATGCATTCGGTCATGAGATCATTAATCTAGTGATCTGTTTAATTCGAGTGTTTGTATCAATCGTTTTTAAATTTAAATGATTCAATCAGTTGTTTCTTGTGAATCACTAGGGTAATGAAAAAATTGTCGACTAGGATGCGCTATTATTTTATACTCCTTGGCTGCAGTACAGTGCTGGTGTATTGATAGACCAATCAATAAACTCCACTTTAAAATTATAATTAAAGCAATAGTAGGTTGGCTAGGTAAGAATTCATAGATCTCTTTAAGTTCAATGATTGTTTAATATAAGCGAACAAAGGGTTATTTATGAGTGTACTATTGGTTCCATCAATTTTACCAGCAGATAAGTTCAGTCGATTCGTTAAATTGGAGATAGACCATGAAGAAAATTAATATGCTGTTGGTTGCAGTTGTTATTTCCTGCTTATCATTAACAGCAAAGGCGGCTTTATTAGCTCAGTATGAAGTTTCAAACTATTCAGGTGGGTCGCACGGCCTGTGGGCACCCGACTACAGTCCTGCATTCTTTAGTTTGAACGGTACTTTTAGCATTTTCGAGAATGCTGGAGTTATAACTGGTGAGCTTGTTGCTACAGGCAGTAACGGTACAAACAATGCGACCATTAATATTCTATTAGAAGACTTCTTAGAAACTTATGCCTATAAGAAAGAAAATGGAGTAGACTATGCTGCTGACCCAAGCCTGTATGACTCAACTGAGATAGCTGCCTACAACAATATTGATATCGACTTTTTCGAGACGTTGTCCGGTACGATTGATATCGATGGTACGTTATTTACGGTAGCTAATTGTGGGCCTTGTGGTTACGGTTTCCAATTTGGTATGGGTGCAAATGCGAAGACAACTGATGAGTTCGGTGGTTCCGCTTGGATATCCAACCAGTTTCACACTGGTACTCAACATTGGGACTTGAATTTGGCATTTACGCCATCGCAAAACTCAGTAGATGAGCCTTTATCTGCATTTATATTTGGTTTAGGTCTATTAGGTCTTGGTTTAGCCAGGAAAAAATCTCGCAAGGTCTAACCCGAATCAGTTCAGCTAGCCTTTAAATTAAGGCTGGTTGAACCTCTGTTTCATATTATCCACTTCTCCCGATTTTATTGTATCAATCTTTTTAAACCTTCCATCCCTTAGCGTCTCTTCATAGTGCATTTGTTGCTAACGTCTTTTTTTCTTTGCAGAAAGAGCTTTGGTAAAGTAGTAAGTCATTTCAGTGAAGCCACCCCTAAAATTGCTGTTCTTTTAGCCAACTCGTTGCTGAGCTGTTCGATTATTCATTTTATCGTTTGTAATATCGTAGAGTGGGTGGCAACATGCCTAATTAGCGCTATAAAATAGGCTCAAGTCTAGTTGCAATGAATCTCTTTGGAAACCTATGGGGCCCTTTCATATGACGTTTTTAGGACGGCTGATCTCTTTCTTTCCTCTGCTAAACTTAGCTTTGGTTTTTTGTGCTATTTATTTTTTTATATTGCAGCTAAATCTTCAAGCTGCACTGTTTGTCTTTGCAACGATTTATTTGTTTCCACTTGTTTGCTACAGGATTCATGAGTTTTTTTTTCCTCTGGAGGAGGGGGTATTTGATATTACCAGTGGCTATTGCCATTGGTATGGAGCGCATATGATCCAGACCATATTTATTGCTTTTCCCGGGCTAGAGAGAGTGCTGCGTTTAATTCCAGGCTGTTATTCAGTATGGCTAAGGCTATGGGGTAGCAAAATCGGTAAGAATGTTTACTGGACGCCACAGTTAGAAGTGTTAGATAGAGGTTTGATTGAAGTAGGCAATAACTGTGTCTTCGGTTTTAATATTCGCATGTCAAGCCATTATGTAAATCTGAGTTCAACCCACGGTATGATGATCTATATTAAGAAAATTAAATTTGGACATGGTTCATTTATAGGTACGGAAAGTCGAATAGCACCTGGCGTAATTATAGAAGATGAAGCAATCGTATCTGCCACCAGTGATTTGGCGCCTGAAACGATTGTTCGTCGTCGTGGACCTAAGCAAAACAATGCCAAAACTTCAATGAAATAGGGAAAAACCGGGAGAGGATATGGCCATAGTATTCTTATTAAACAGTTTTGTGGTTTTAATTTGTGTTACTGTGCATTATGAGCTCTTGTATCGAATGACCCTATGGATCCCTAAAATGAATATCAATCATCGCTATCGGATCATTGTTGGAGTGATTGGGTGCTTAGTTGCTCATGCTATTGAAATATGGGTGTTTGCGGTAGTCTACTTTTTGATGGGCCGTTACGGCGAGTGGGGTTTTTTGGATGGCAATGTTTCTGGTACGCTTTTAGACTGCGGATATTTTTCTTTTACGGTATTCACTACCCTTGGTTTTGGAGATATATATCCGGTTGGTGAAATTCGATATTTAACTGGTATCGAGTCTTTAACGGGGCTTGTTTTGATTACCTGGACCGCCTCTTTCTTATTTTATGAAATGCAGCGTCATTGGGGTGTGCGTAAGTAATTAGGTTGTGGGTAGTTAAAATAACTAAAAAAATATAAGTATTTACAATATGTAACGATTTTTTTTATTGCATCTACGTCTAATCAACGTCAAAGAATCATGATTAGGCGAATTAGATTGAGCCTATTGTTCTATTTATCAAATTAGGAGGAGTCTAAAGATGGTGGCGATTACTTCATCCATTACCGCGATTTCAAGTGTAGTGGCGTCAAGAAACAATATAGTAGAAAACGCAAATATTCAGCTGCCTGAGACTGTGCATACAATACCTGACTTGCCTGCAGAGACTATCATAGAAAATTATCTTCAAGAACAGATTGATGCGGGAAATATTGTGCTAGAGGAAGGGTACAGTATGACAGATTGGAAGTTTTATCAAACGGATGGTGATGCGGAGATCAGATTTATTATTATTTCTACTAATGAAGAGGGAAATATGTCGCTTACCTTAGCGATGCCACCAGAGGGAAGTCTAGATATTCCTCCAGAATTAGCGTTGTTGATGGAGGATAAATTTCTTGATAGTACTGGTCTAGCTTCTCTTCAAAATAGTGTATTAAACAGCCATTTACCAGAAGGTGTTTCCCTGGACGACGTTGATTCCGATACAATAAGATCTATTTGGGACGTCGGTCTAACCGAAGATGCTGAGCTTGATACCTTGCCCGATCTACTTGAAAGAGTTGGTATCGTAATGGATCCTAATGGGAATTGGAGTTTTGAACCAGATTTCGATTTTTTATCTATTATGCCAACTTGGAGCAGTGATAGATTGACTCTGTTGGCTCTAGCGGATCAAGCTGAACGAAATGGCGACACAGAAAGCGCTACGGCCATTCGATCACTTGTGAACACAATAGACGTTTTTCAAAATGCTGCCAATCATCCGCAAGAGCTTCAGGGTTTTGGAGAGGTGCTGGGCGATGTCTTTCAATATTATGAGTCATCTTTATCAGAGATAAACCCTAAAGATGCAATTTTGTTGAGGTCTTTGTTATCAACAAGCGGTTTTACTTTTAGAATACAAAGCGGTGTTTATAATTTGCAGCCTGACAGTTTTCTTATGAATGATATGGATCAGCAATTATATCAGGCGCAAGATGATTAGATTTATTTATGTGTAGTTAACTTAATAGGTGGATTAGCTGATGTTGTTATCAGTTTCTTAAATGCTTAGTTACAAATTAGTTACATTAGAATATACAATATTGTGATATATTAATGCCCAGTATGTTGAAATTTTTTTTTAAGGGTTAAGAAAGCTTTATGTCAGTACCTTTAGCTCAATCAAACAGTGCTAAGATTTCCTCTACCTTAAATAAGGTTGCAACGACCTTTCAGAAAAGCTATTCACCTAGCTCTCATGTCCAAGAGACGCTTAAGCTTAATAACATAAACCCACTTTCAAAAAAAGAATCTGCTGCTATTGGTAAGCGAGTGTTGATTCATGTGGGTAGTGGCACGGCTAAAGGTGTTACATTAAGAGTGACGCCTAGTGATGACCATCAAGTAAGCCTTCGGAAAGGAAAAGTGGTCATTGATAACGATACAGTGGTCAGTTTGAAACTGATTCAACGAATACTCAATGACGAAGAATTGAAACGGGTTAATCCAAAAGTTAAAGAAGCAGTCAAAGAGTTATTTGAAGATTGTACAGAAGAATTTGCAGATAGAAGGAATGCGATAGGTGCGCTTAAGAAAGCGGATAGACGATTCCAAAAAGCGCTTGCTCGAACTGGTATCAATAAAGCTATGGTTTCTCGGTTTATTGGTATTCTGAAAGATGAAGATACAGATGAAGAAAAGATGCATAAAAAAGAAAGAGCGAAGTTTGATAAGTTTAAGGATGAATACGAACACCTGAGGTCCGCGATCTCAGACTTTAAAGAGAACATGGAAAAACAGTCTAATTCTCATGATTGATTAGCTTAACTCATCGGGTTTTTTGCCATGGGCACTGAATCAGGTTTGGGTTATCCATAATAATGTTATAAAATGCCTGAAATTCTGACGTCCAGTGTTTTGTTATATCTTCTGCTTCAAACTCTAATGAGCTATCTAGGTTCACAGAGATACTAACCTCATCAGCGTAGCTCATCACACCAATGTATACAGATATCGGTGAATACAGATAGAATTTTATGTCGGAAACGTTTTGGTTTCCTATGCTAATGTGTTTTTCCGGCCCTGGTATATTCGATAGTGTGACAGTACCCGTGTTTGCAATTGCAATTGCTCGATCAACCAGTAGCTTTGCAGGCATGATATGGACCAGGATGCTGGTGAGGAGGGCTTGGATATAAGCAGAAGGCGATTTCTTTGCTTTATTTGTTTCCCATTTGATTTTCCAAAATAAGTCAATGGGTTCAATTTCCTGGTTCAATATTAAGGGAATCATACCATACATCCACTTATTAAATGGTGATCCATATTTGAAGGGTCCGTCATGAGCATTTCTAAGATTTATTGGAAACATTGCCCTTAGCTGGGAGGTTTTTTTTTGTATACAAAGATCTCCTTTTTCTTTGAAGAAAGCACGTAGCGTCATGGCTAAGAGTGTTAGCATCAGGTCATTAATTGTGGCTTGTTCTAGTTTGTTTTTCATTTCTTTAAGTTTGTAC
>JAYPYM010000030.1:14395-17443 GCA_038135915.1 Gammaproteobacteria bacterium | reverse complement strand
GCGCTATCTTCGAAGAAGTAGCGCAGTTTTTATATAGGCTTGCTTGTTTATAGTTCTCAATTCTTAGGATGTTAGGTGGGTCATGGCGAGCAAATGGTAAAGTGAGCCCGCGTAAAGTGCCCGCCAAAAAAGAAGTGATGCTCGATGCCAAAGGCAGTCCTGGCGATCGGCGCCTTTTCTTTGGCAGCATGGTTTGATCAAAGTTATTCTTGAGACCTTTGTATTCGTCAGACATTGACAGAAGTAAGTATACGGATGATATACCGTCTGCAATGGCGTGGTTTATTTGGCTAATGACACAGGTTTTACCACTTTCGAGATTAGGGATGACGATTAATCGCCAAAGCGGTTTGCTTGCATCAAAATGCCATGATGCAAGTTCTGATATAACTTTATTTTTTTCTGATTCGCTAACGGTTGAGTGAGCATGATCGTCAAAAGGGTATTGGATATGGTAGTCTACATTGGCTTCTATCGTTTCATCAGGCATTGGATAAAAACCATTCTTGAATGGTTCTAACTTCAATATTGAGCGAAACCTAGGAATCTTAATGATTGGTTTCCAGAAAGTATCTTTGATTTGACTCTTAGATAGATTTCCATCCAAATATAAAACCCCTATTATCCAAGTGCTTTGTTGAGCTTTTTTATTAATAAAGTGACCAAATATTTTGGATTGAGCTTCGATAGGGAAAACATGCTGAGCCATCTTTTTTTCCGATTTTTCCGAAAAGAGAATTTTTATTGTATGTTGGGTCATTATTTGTCGGCATCTTTAATGTAAAGCCGATTAATTATAAATTCAACTTAGCACATAGATGATGTGAAAATGATGAATGATAATGTGTTGCAAGCGCTACCAGCTATCCAAGATTCAGGCTATAATCTGCCGTTTTTTCAATAGATCGTTAATGTTAGTTGCTACTTACTGTCGATAAACTTTTATAAGGTCATTATCATGCAAGATAATTTAGGAGACCCTAAAGTAGGCATTATTATGGGCTCTAAGTCTGATTGGAGTACACTTTGCCATACTGAGGAAACTTTGTTAGCACTGAATATTCCAAATGAAGTGGAGGTGGTGTCTGCGCATCGAACACCTGACAAGCTGTTTAATTATGCGGCTGATGCGGAGCCGCGTGGTATAGAGGTCATCATTGCTGGAGCTGGTGGTGCAGCTCATTTACCTGGTATGGTAGCAAGTAAAACAACGCTTCCTGTTTTGGGGGTGCCAGTTAAGTCTTCGATTCTTAATGGGGTTGACTCGCTACTTTCTATTGTGCAAATGCCGGCGGGTGTTCCGGTTGGCACCTTAGCGATTGGTAAGGCTGGTGCAATCAATGCAGCCTTGATGGCGGCAAGTATCCTGTCTAATAAGTATCCGTCTATCAAGGCTGCTTTAAAGGATTGGCGACAAGCTCAGACTGAGCAAGTATTATCGCAACCAGACCCGAGGCAAGTCTAACATGAAGGTTGGAATTATTGGTGGTGGTCAATTAGCTCAAATGTTGGCAGAAGCGGGTCGGCGCCTCGGCATGACATTCCAGTTTATCTGTCCTGATGAGCAAGCTTGTGCAAAAAGCCATGGAACCCTGATTTGTTCAAATTATACAGATAGCGGAGCTTATGATGAATTGCTAGCTTGGGCAGATGTGATTACTTATGAGTTTGAACAGATACCTTACTCGGTAATGGAGTCTCTGGAGCAAAAAATTAAGCTTTACCCTTCTGCACTGGCATTGAAGATGTCTAGTGATCGATTATTCGAAAAACGAATGTTTAATGATTTAGGGATTGAGACTGCACAATTTTTACCAGTGAATAGCCTGGAAGATTTAGAAAAAGCAGTCGAAGTCATTGGTAGGCCCTCGATTTTAAAAACGCGTACACAAGGCTATGATGGAAAAGGCCAAGTTGTTGTTCGAGATACGTCTGACCTCTCAAGTGTATGGAACACTCTCAACCAGGTTCCTTGTATTTTGGAGTCTATGATTGACTTTGAAAATGAATATTCGATTATTGCCGCGTGTAATCAACGAGGGGAAGTAGTTTTTTATCCGTTGACTGAAAACCACCATCGAGAAGGTATATTAAGATTATCACTTTGCCTAAATGAAAGTCCTTTGCAATCACAGGCTGAGGCATTAGTGACAAAAGTGATTCGTGAATTGAATTACGTAGGCGTGATTACACTTGAAATGTTCCAAGTGGGGAGTAGCTTAATTGCTAATGAAATAGCGCCCAGGGTTCATAACAGTGGTCACTGGACGCAGGATGGTGCAAATGTTTGTCAGTTTGAAAATCATCTCCGAGCGGTCTGTGATTTACCTTTGGTTCCCCCAGAGCTATCTGCACCTAGTGCTATGGTGAACTTAATTGGACAAACTCCTAGTAAGCATCATTTAGAGACACTAGGTCCTATTTGTCATCATATATACGGTAAAGCCAGTCGCCCGGGCCGTAAGCTTGGCCATATCAATATTACACAGGAAAAAATAACTCAAGCAGCCTTTCAGCACATACTTAAAAAGTTGTTATCACTGGTTGGAGAGTCCGAACTGGCTACGATTATCTCATAATAGTGTCTGCCATTTAGAGACTGATAGCTATTATGGTTAAAATTACTTTACTATTTTGGTAAAGTATTTACCTGAGTGAATTAGTAGGTTAAAATTTCGTATTATATATTCTTGAATCAATACTCATGTATCGAAGGGTTGACTATGAAATTGACTACAAGAGGCCGGTATGCGGTCACAGCCATGTTGGATTTAGCGTTGCACGCACAAGTTAAACCCATTACCCTGTCAGACATATCTAATCGCAGGGGAATATCTTTATCCTATCTGGAACAGCTTTTTGCCAAACTACGGCGAAGAGGGCTTATTAAGAGTATAAGAGGACCTGGCGGTGGTTATCAGTTAAACCATGAGGCTAGCTTTATTTCCGTGGCTGATGTGATTGGGGCGGTGAATGAGAGTACTGATGCGACAGCTTGTGGTGGCAAGGCAAACTGTCAAGAAGGAAAGCAGTGTCTGACACACGATT
>JAYPYM010000030.1:10324-14385 GCA_038135915.1 Gammaproteobacteria bacterium | reverse complement strand
GGTGTGACCTCAGTGATCAAATTAATAGTTTTCTCTCCGGCATCAGTTTGCAAAGTGTAATTGATCAAAAGAAAACAGAGCCTCAGTCAGTACAAGGTATTTCACTAATTCCTATAGAAAAAACCTTACCAGCTGAGCAGCAGAGCTTGTAAAGGTAAGGTTTCAGTTTTAAAAGATTTATATTAAGGTTTTGAAAGTCTAGGAGTAAGGGTTAGATGACCGAAGAGATAATCAATGAAAGAATTGGCAACGATTATAAGGCCGGCTTTGTTACTGAAGTAGCTTCAGAAACAATGCCACCTGGTCTTAATGAAGATGTTGTACGAGCAATTTCTGCTAAGAAAAATGAACCAGCTTGGATGCTTGAGTGGCGTCTAGCAGCGTTCGAGGTTTGGAAGTCCATGGAGGAGCCTGATTGGGCTCATGTGAAGTTTCCCAAAATAGATTTCCAAGAGATTTCTTATTTTTCAACACCAAAAAGCATGGCTGATCAACCTAAAAGTCTTGATGAGGTAGACCCAAAGCTTTTAGAGACCTATGAGAAACTAGGTATACCATTACATGAACAAGAGATTCTTGCTGGGGTTGCGGTGGATGCTGTTTTTGATTCTGTGTCTGTCGCAACGACCTTTCGCGAAAAATTAAAAGAAGCCGGGGTGATTTTTTGCCCTATTTCTGAAGCAGTACATCAGTACCCAGAGTTGGTTAAGCAGCATCTAGGCACTGTGGTACCGGTCAAAGATAACTTTTATGCTGCATTGAACTGTGCAGTATTTAGTGATGGTTCTTTTGTATATATACCTGAGGGTGTGCGCTGTCCGATGGAATTATCAACCTATTTCCGAATTAATGAGGCGAAAACTGGTCAGTTTGAACGCACATTGATTGTTGCAGAAAAGGGCAGTCATGTCAGCTATCTTGAGGGCTGTACTGCACCGATGCGGGATGAGAATCAGTTACATGCTGCAGTGGTTGAGTTGGTAGCTAAGGATGATGCGGAAATAAAATATTCCACCGTTCAAAACTGGTACCCAGGCGATGAAGAAGGCCGTGGAGGTATCTACAACTTTGTTACTAAGCGAGGCGTGTGTCACACAAACGCAAAGATCAGCTGGACACAGGTAGAAACTGGATCAGCCGTTACTTGGAAGTATCCGAGCTGTATATTGAAGGGAGATAACAGTATTGGAGAATTTTATTCAGTTGCTTTGACGAATAACTTTCAGCAAGCCGATACTGGTACGAAGATGATCCACCTTGGAAAAAACACTAAATCTACCATCATTGCTAAGGGTATTTCTGCTGGTAAAAGTCAGTCTTCTTACCGTGGATTGGTACGAATGAACCCTGGCGCTGAAGGGGCGAGGAACTTCACTCAGTGTGATTCGCTGCTCATCGGTGATCAGTGTGGGGCGCACACTTTTCCTTACATCGAAGCGAAAAACCCTACTGCGGTTATAGAACATGAGGCGACAACCTCTAAAGTAAGTGACGACCAAATGTTTCTTTGTCAACAACGAGGCATTGAACCGGAAAAGGCTGTTTCTATGATCGTTAACGGTTTCTGTAAAGAAGTGTTTAAGGAATTGCCAATGGAGTTCGCTGTTGAAGCGGGTAAGTTATTAGAAGTCAGCTTGGAAGGTTCAGTTGGCTAGTATCAAAATAAGGTATGATTGAGGCGAGTATTTGCGTCTGTGATAACATGAAACATCTTTGCGTGGGAGTCAAAAAACGTGCTTAGAATACAAAACTTAATGGCTGAGGTGGCCGGAAAGATGATATTAAATGGATTAAACCTAAGTGTTAATCCTGGTGAAGTGCACGCCATTATGGGGCCAAACGGTTCGGGAAAGAGTACATTAGGCAATCTGATTGCTGGTCGTGAATTCTGCGAGCCTACCCAGGGCGAGGTAATATTTAAGGGTAAGAATTTATTAGATTTAGAGCCTGAAGAGCGAGCAGCTGAAGGTGTTTTTTTGGCTTTCCAATATCCAGTAGAGATTCCTGGTGTGAGTAATTTAGAGTTTTTAAAAGCTTCGCTTGAGGGTATCGCTAAATATCGAGGAGAAGAGGCGCCTAATTCGGTTTCTCTCATGAAGCAAGCGAGGGAAGTGTGTAAGAAAGTGAACTTAGAGCAAAGCTTTCTGAAGCGCGGTGTCAATGAAGGTTTTTCAGGTGGTGAGAAAAAGCGCAATGAAATAATGCAGATGATGTTACTTAAACCAGACCTATGTATTCTTGATGAAACGGACTCTGGGTTAGATATCGATGCGCTTCAAGTGGTTGCTGAAGGCGTTAACTCATTACGTACTGCAGATAGGGCTTTTTTGGTGGTGACCCACTATCAAAGACTGTTAGATTATATTGTACCGGACTACGTTCATGTATTAGCTGGCGGGAAAATTGTGAAATCAGGTGGTAAAGAGCTGGCGTTAGAACTAGAAGAAAAAGGCTATGGTTGGTTAGAAGAAGAGGTAACAACATGAGTCAAGCGGTGGATTTTAAACGAGACGCTTGCATCTTAGCTGAGTCTCTTGAAGCCAACTCAAGCACTGATTGGCTTGAAGCGTTTCGCCGTGCCAGTTTGGGTTTTTTTCAGCAAAGCGCTTTTCCAAATCGCAAGACTGAACATTACAAATACAACAACTTGACGGCTTTGCAGCGACAACATTTTTCCTCTATGGTCGATGCTGCAGAAGACGAAGTAGCGCTACCTACATTAATTAATCCTGAGTCCTCACAGTACCTGGTATTTATCGATGGTATTTACTCCCAGGTTCATTCTAAAATTGATGGCTATCGCCTTACTGCATTCAGTGAAACTAATGCCGAACAGCAAACACTGATTTTAGATCACATTGGTGCAAACATTGAGAGTAAAAGCTTCTTTCACCTGTTGAATGATAGCTTAACGCATGATGGAATCTTGATTGAAACGGAGGATGGTAAAGCCCACCAACCCTTGCATCTGGTCTATATCAATACTTCGGCAAGCCAAAACAAAACCAGTTTGACCAATTTGGTGGTCCATATCAAACAGCAAAGCCAGGCTACCTTAATTGAGCATTTTGATGCTCGATTGAAAGCCGATGAGAAGTCATTGTCAAACAATTCGACCCAGTTTATCTTGGGTAAAAATGCTGTATTGAATCACTATAGATTCCACCTGGAGCCTGAGAACCAGCTTCATTTGGGTCATTTGGCTTTCTGG
This sequence comes from Gammaproteobacteria bacterium, assembly GCA_038135915.1. Lineage (GTDB taxonomy): Bacteria > Pseudomonadota > Gammaproteobacteria > Pseudomonadales > UBA6940 > JAYPYM01. Next base: position 11,174 of record JAYPYM010000030.1, on the reverse strand, counting down.
CTGGGAGCTGATGCTCAATTGAATACCTTTCATATTGGATTGGGTGGAGAGCTTAAGCGTACAGATATTAATGTTTATCATCAGGCAACAGGTTCACATGCTGAGATCCAGGGTGTTTATCTTTCAGGTGCACGTCAACAAATCGATTATCACACCAACGTTCAGCACCAAAAGCCACATTGCACTACAAATGAGGTGTTTAGAGGTATTGTTGGCGGTCGATCTAAAGCAGTGTTTAATGGTCGAATCCATATTTTCCCTAATGCGCAAAAAACCCTAGCGAAGCTGAGCAATAAAAACCTTTTATTATCGAAACAGGCCGAGGTGGACACTAAGCCAGAGTTGGAAATTTATGCTGATGATGTACAGTGTGCACACGGGGCAACTGTATCTCAAATGAACGAGGATGCGCTGTTTTATTTGCGTTCTCGTGGCGTATCTAAAGAAGATGCTAAGCTCATTTTAAGTTTTGGTTTTATTAATGAAGTCTTAGATACAGTTGGAAACCAAGAAGTTGCTGATTATCTTCGGCCGACCCTTGTCCAATTTTTCAATCAGTTGGTTTAACAGGTGTTAATGGTTTATGCCTTAAAAGCCTCATAGTGGAAGATAAAATAGAGAGTTTTAGACGGTGTTATCAATAAATTCAAAACCAAATGTATCACAGATTAGAAAAGACTTTCCGTTGTTGGAGCAAGCATTCGATGGTCAGCCAATTGTGTACTTGGATAATGCTGCGACAACACAAAAGCCATTGGCCGTGATACAAGCAGTTGAGCAGTTTTATATGCACAGCAATGCAAATGTTCATCGTGGAGAACATTTGCTGAGTGATCGGGCTACTGAGGCG
>JAYPYM010000030.1:4793-10314 GCA_038135915.1 Gammaproteobacteria bacterium | reverse complement strand
GCTATTTATCAATGCATCCAAACGTGAAGAAATCATTTGGACTAAGGGGACAACTGAAAGCATTAATCTTGTTGCGCAGAGTTATGCTGGTTCTGTCTTGCAAGAAGGTGACGAAGTGGTTATTTCTGCCATGGAGCATCACGCAAATATAGTGCCCTGGCAGCAGGTTTGTGAGCAAAGATCTGCAGTTCTAAAAGTGATTCCAGTCACTGAAAAAGGCGAACTTAACTTTGCAGCATATAAAGACATGCTTTCAGATCGGGTGAAAATAGTCGCTGTTGGTCATGTCTCGAATGCATTGGGTAGTGTGAACCCAGTGAAAGATATTATTTTTGAAGCACATAGAGTTGGTGCAAAAGTGTTAATTGACGGCGCACAATCAGTGCCTCATTTTGATATAGATGTGCAGGACCTAAATTGTGATTTTTATGCGTTCTCCGGCCATAAATTATTTGGACCCACAGGCATTGGCGTTCTTTTTGGTAAGGAAGCCTTATTAGAAGCTATGCCGCCGTATCAAGTGGGTGGTGAGATGATTGACAAGGTAAGTTTTGAGAAAACAACCTTCAATCGATTGCCATATAAATTTGAAGCGGGCACTCCCCATATTTCAGGGGCGGTTGGCTTATCGGCTGCAATCAGTTATTTAAATCTAATGGATCGCCAATCCTTGTTAGCTCATGAAAATGCTTTGTTACAGCTAGCGACAAAGAAGATGTTATCTATTGAGGGTATTAAACTGGTGGGTACTGCTGAGCAGAAGGCGGGAGTACTAAGCTTTATGTTAGAAGGAGTTCATCCGCATGATGTTGGCACCTTGTTGGATAAGCAAGGTGTAGCCGTTAGAACAGGGCATCATTGCGCAATGCCGATCATGCAGCAGTTTGGTATTCCTGGGACTATTCGAGCGTCCTTTTCATTTTATAATAATGAATCAGATGTAGATCAATTGATTGAGGCGGTACAAAAAGCGAAGCGCTTTCTTTTGTAACACTAGGATAAAAGAGGACACTATGGCTGTAGAAACATATACACCCGATACGGTTGAGTTGAGAATGACAAAAGATGCCGTGTTGCATTTTAAAGATCAGCTAGCAGGGAGGGCAGAAAGTGCTGTACGCCTAACTGTAAAAAAAAGTGGTTGCTCTGGTTTTATGTATGAAATTGATTTTGTCGATGTTGCCAGTGAAAATGATCGAACTTATCAATTTGATGACATTACGCTCCATGTTTCGGACCAAGCCTTGCCCGTAGTGAAAGGAACTGAAATCGACTATATCACCCAGGGCATCAATAGCAGTGTACAGTTTAAGAACCCTAACGCAAAAGCAATGTGTGGATGCGGCGAGAGCTTTACCTTGTAGCTGTCGTAGAAAAGGGTTCTATCGCTGTACTCGTTGATTAGAGGGTAAGAAAAATGAATCAAAAAATGGTCGTCACTAAAAGTGATTGTCCAGCTCGAATGGTACCTTCGGGGACGAAAATCTCCATTCCGAAGAATACTTTTTTAACCATTACTCAGTCACTAGGTGGAAACTATACGGTAAAAGTAAATGGTAATTTAGCAAGAATAGATGGGACAGATGCTGGTGCGATTGGAAGAGAAGCTCAGACATTTAATTTTATTCCACCGAGTGATGGTAGTATCTCAGAAAGTCAGGTTTGGGTTGCTTTGAAAACCATCTATGACCCTGAGATTCCGGTGAATTTAGTTGAGCTTGGTTTAATTTATGCTGTGAGCATCGATCAGAAGAATCATAGCGTATCGATTGATATGACACTGACAGCGCCAGGCTGTGGAATGGGCCCAGTATTGGTCAGTGATGTAAAATATCGAGTTGAAAAAGTGCCTAATGTAAAAGATGTAGTGGTTGAACTCGTCTTTGACCCGCCTTGGCATCGAGATATGATGTCTGAAGAAGCACAATTAGAAACGGGCATGTTTTTTTAGTCATCGTTTGGTCAGGTGACCTTTTCAGGAATGTTTAAATGAGCCAACCATTTGGATACAGTATCACAAGCGATGAAGTCGTAGAGGACTTAAGCTTTTTTGACGATTGGGAAGACCGCTATCGTTTTATTATAGATTTAGGCAAGCAGTTACCAAAAATGGATGAATCTGCAAAAACTGAGGACAAACTTGTTCGCGGTTGCCAAAGTCAAGTTTGGCTTGATGCCGAACTCAAGGAAAACAGGCTTGAGTTTAGCGTTGACAGCGATGCTGTAATCGTTCGAGGGCTGCTTGCGATGGTGATGTGTGCTTATAATCATAAAACACCACAAGACATTTTAGCCTTTGATATCGAGCAATACTTTGATGCAGTCGATCTAGTGAAGCATCTTAGCCCTTCCAGGGGAAATGGCCTAAGGGCGATGATCGAACGTATTAAAGGTATCGCTAAAGAGTATTCCACTAGTAGTTAGTGGACTGCTTTAGCTAGAAAGGATCTCTTCTCTACTGCTACTAGAAGCATAATGCTTTGGTGCTATTATTCATTGTATGTTTGTTACGTGCAAAGGTAATATGCAGGATGCCGATAGTTAACCCTCCCGGTCCACACAACAGCCAACCGATAACACCAGATTCTAATAGCCAGGCTAATAAGGTACCTAGGACAGATAATGGTGCTGCTAGTCCTAGGTCTGTTGTTGCCGCCAATCTGAGCGACCCCTTAGAAGGGACTCCTGATGTAGCAAGTCATTTGTCAGAAACTGTAAAAAATCCATCAGATTTTCTTAAGGGTAATAATGTAAACGAGAAACTAGTCACTTCTTTATTATTAAATGAACAAGGATTTAAAGGAGCGATACAAACCGCTCAATTTGAATTTGTTGAAGGTTCAGATGATAAGTTTTACTTTGTAAATGATCCCGCTAAAAAGACTTTTAGTCTTAAACAAATAAAAGAAGCGGTAGATGGTTTAAATCAGGATGGATACTCCATAAAGGTAGATGAACAAAAGAAAACAGTCACCCAACATGCAAACTATACACTTAAATTTGATAAAGAAACTAAACAGGATGGAGATTATGGGCAGCATGCCGAATTGTTGTCTTTTAAATCTGTTCCTGAAAAGTCTCTCAAAATATTTGTAAATACTTTGGCTAAAGCTTCAAAGGCTACTAGCACTCAATATCAAGCAGGTTACCGTTTACATTTGAATGAGATTAGGCAAGAGGAGAGTACTGTTTTAAGCCTTTCCATTGACGCAAGCGATGGTTATGGCATTAAGCTTGAAAGTAAAGAAGTTCAAAGCCAACTAGTTAAAGACCTGGCAGAAGTAATTGGGGAAGAAATTTTAAAAAAGGTACCAAACTCAAGTGCTGAAATCTCTGTCAAGCAAGCTTCGGACAGTCAGGCTCTTGAAGATATTCAAGACTTTACTGACAAAGTAACTCAGACACTTACTGAAGATGGGTTTCAAATCAAAAAGCCAACGCAGCCTAGAATTACTGGTAATGAACAACTTAGGCCCTAGGTTCCAAGGGTAGGGGAAAGCTGCGAGTTAATTCGCAGCTAAAAAGGTTGTTTAAAGGATGGCTTGATACCTAAATAAACTAGGACACCTCAGCCTTCACGATTTTTTACTAAGCTTTCCACCACGCTAGGATCTGCGAGCGTAGAAATATCACCAAAAGCATCCAGTTCATTCGCAGCAATTTTTCTCAGAATTCGTCGCATGATCTTGCCTGAACGAGTTTTTGGTAATGCTGAAGCAAATTGAATGACCTCTGGTTTAGCAATAGGTCCGATTTCCGTCGATACATGTTGGCGGAGTGTGTTAATGAGCGCCTCGCTCGCCTCGATATCGTGCATGAGGGTCACAAACGCGTATATGGCCTGTCCTTTAATTTCATGAGGGTATCCGACCACTGCTGCTTCAGCAACGGCTTCATGTAGCACTAACGCACTTTCAATTTCAGCTGTACCCAATCGATGACCGGAAACATTGAGTACATCATCGACACGCCCAGTTATCCAGTAATCTCCATCTTTATCTCGGCGAGCACCATCGCCAGTGAAGTAACAATTAGGGTAAGTTGCGAAATAAGTGTCTATGCAACGTTGATGGTTACGGAATACACTGCGAATTTGGCTGGGCCATGATCTTTTAATGACAAGATTACCTTCACCTGAGCCTGTTACTTCATTGCCCTCTGAGTCCATAAGGCCGAGCTCAACACCAAAGAAAGGTTTCATGGCGCAGCCTGGTTTGAAATCAGTTGCACCAGGAAGAGGGGAGATCATGATAGCGCCAGTTTCTGTTTGCCACCATGTGTCGACAATCGGGCATCGCTTATCACCAACTACTTGGTAATACCATTCCCATGCTTCTGGGTTGATGGGTTCACCCACAGTGCCTAGAAGTCGGAGCGATGTACGGTCAGACGCTTTTACAGGCTCATCACCAAGTGCCATTAGGGCCCGAATGGCGGTAGGTGCCGTGTAAAATATGTTAACTTTATGTTTGTCGACTACTTCCCAGCAGCGTGATGCGGTAGGGTAGTTAGGTACGCCTTCGAACATGAGGGTGGTTGCACCATTTGCAAGTGGTCCATAAACGATATAAGAGTGCCCAGTAATCCAGCCAACGTCAGCTGTGCACCAGTAAATGTCCCTTTCCCTGTAGTCTAATACGTAACGATGGGTGAGTGTGGCTTGTAATAGGTAGCCTGCCGTGGTGTGTAATACCCCTTTTGGTGTGCCAGTAGAGCCAGAGGTGTACAGTATAAACAGTGGGTCTTCTGCATCCATGACCTCTGGATCACAATGATCAGCTACTTTTTCAATTGCTTCATGGTACCAAACGTCTCGTTTTTGCTGTAATTGGACTTCATTGCCTGTGCGTTGGATCACAAATACTGTGTGTACATCAGGGCAGCTTTCTAGTGCGATATCGGCATTAGCTTTTAACGGAACTGTTTTCCCACCTCGAACGCCTTCGTCGGCGGTGATAAGAGCGTGACAGTCAGCATCAAGTATTCTTTTTTTCAATGAGTCGGGTGAAAACCCGCCAAACACAACTGAATGTATGGCGCCAATGCGGGCGCATGCAAGCATTGCATAGGCAGCCTCTGGGATCATTGGCATATAAATGCAAACTCGGTCTCCTTTCTTAATGCCTCTTTCTTTTAAAGCGTTAGCAAAACGGCAGACTTCAGTATAAAGGGTTTGATAGGTAATTTGTTTACTTTCAGCAGGGTCATCACCTTCCCAAATAATCGCTACTTGATCTGCCCGCTTTTCAAGGTGACGATCAATACAGTTATGTGTCACGTTTAACTTAGCGCCTTGGAACCAAGCAGCCTCCGCTTTAGAAAAATCATTGCTGCTAATTGACTCCCAGGGCTTGAACCAATCGATTGTTTCTTCAGCTCTTGCGCGCCAAAAGTTCTCGGGTTGGTCCAGTGAAGCCTGATACCAGCGCTGGTAGGTATCTAAGTCTACTTTAGCATTTTTTTTATCTTGGCGTGAAGCAGTTTAAGGTGTGTCTGTTGGGTGCGGGGGGGTGTGTGGGGG
>JAYPYM010000030.1:302-4783 GCA_038135915.1 Gammaproteobacteria bacterium | reverse complement strand
TTTTTAAATTCTATAGAAGCAGAATAAGATTTTTCTGAAGTGTGAGTTGGCATCTGAACCTCCTTATTATTAATAGATGGCCATACTATCCCTTTCAGCCTAGCGCTGTAAAGAAGTTATTAGGGGTGATTTGTGTCAAATAACTACCAGCTGAGTGATACTTAACTTTTTTGTAACAGGCGTGTTTTTAACTCAGTTGGTCATCTTGAGACAACGATGGATCGAGTATGTACTGGTCTGACGGAGGAACCATTATTTCTGCTACCTGTCATGTAGGTTAGAAAATGTGGTAAGGTATGCCCAGCTTGGAGCTATCTTATTTCTAACCCTGGAGATTAACAGATGCAGCCAGAAATCAGGGCAAGACTTGGCAAACAAGAGGTCGACAGTCGTATAAAAGTACTAGTGCTTTGTACCGGCAATTCTGCTCGCTCAATAATGGCAGAAGCAATTTTGAACTCATTGGGCTCTTCATTGTTCAAAGCCTACAGTGCAGGTAGTCAGCCTACCGGTCAAGTGAATCCACTTGCGTTGGAGCAAATTAGACAGTTGCCTCTGACTGAAGGCTACCTGTTTCGAAGCAAAAGTTGGGACGAATTTTCTCTTCCAGGCGCCGAGCCGATGGATTTGATATTAACCGTTTGTGACGCTGCAGCCAGTGAAGTCTGTCCTTTGTGGCCGGGGAGAGTGCAAGTCATTCAATGGGGTTTTCCAGATCCTGCTGGTAGTGATGATCAACAAAAAGCGCGGGCTGATTTTGCTCGTTGCTTTAAAAAAATGGAACAACAAGTTAGCGCGCTAGTCAAAGCTTATTCAATAAGCGATTCTCGTGACGTTATTTATGCTGCAATGAGGCAATGGTCATGTGTGTAAGGTTTTTTTTTACATTCCTCTTTTCTTTTATATCTTTTACAATTTCGGCTGAAGCAAAAGATAACCGCCTGACGCTATCGGGTTCGAGTACGGTTGCGCCTTTAGCCTTGGAAATTGCCAAGCGATATGAACTTAATCATCCAGGAGTTCGTATTAATGTGCAAACAGGCGGATCTTCTCGTGGAATTAGTGATACTCGACGCCGTCTATCCGACATAGGTATGGTGTCTCGAAAATTGAAATCAGATGAACAGGATTTAACGGCATTTTTGATTGCTTTGGATGGAATTGGGGTGATTACTCATAAGAGTAATCAAGTACCTGAGGTTAGTGACGAAGAGATCATTGATATTTACCAAGGTAATGTCCATAAATGGGATGTGTTGGGTGGAGCGGATTTGCCTATTACCGTAGTAAACAAAGCAGAAGGGCGATCCACTCTGGAACTCTTCTTAAGATATTTTTCGCTGAAAAATAGCCAGATTAAAGCCCATGTTGTGATTGGGGATAACCAACAGGGCATTAAGACTGTTTCAGGGATTCCTGGTGCTATTGGTTATGTTTCAATTGGCGCCGCAGAATTTGAAGTTGCTCGCGGCACCAAGATTCGGCTATTGCCAATGGCAGGGCAGCCTGCATCCGTTCTGGCAGTTGCTCAAGGCGTTTACCCCTTATCTAGAGAGCTTAATTTTGTCATTAAAGATAAGCCTGTAGGGTTAATAAAGGACTTTTTAAATTTTGCTCAGTCTGATGTAGTTAGAGATCTGGTTGAAGCACAGTTTTTTGTCAAACCCTAAATCGGGCCACGTCTTTACACGTTTATGATGTTTAATAATCAGAGAAATATTCGTCTAAATCAGGCGCACTTACACACTAAGGTAGATTTACATTTGAATCGAATCTTAGTGCTCATGTCTGCAATGGTCACGCTATTGCTCGTGACGATCATGCTATTTTTGTTTTATGAGTCTTGGCCTTTTATTAAAGGTCTATGGGGTGATGAGCTAGGGGCTAAATTTACCTTATCTCAAGGTTGGTACCCATTAGAAGAGCAGTTCAATATGATGCCAATGATATTGGCTTCTATCTTAGTCACGGTTTGTGCAGTTTTATTCGCCTTACCGTTGGGATTAGGCAGTGCTATTTATCTTGTCCACTTTGCACCACCTGCGTCTAAGCAGTCTTTTCGTTTGTTTCTAAATCTCTTAGCAGGCGTTCCTTCCGTGGTATTTGGCTTATGGGGTTTGACTCGACTTGTACCAATCATTACTCAATGGCAACCGCCTGGCACGTCCCTGCTGGCTGCTGCCTTGGTACTTGCGCTGATGATATTGCCTACCATTGCTTTAACTTGTGCTTCTGCAATTGCAGCAGTACCTAGTTCTATTCTAAATGGCGCCAAAGCTTTAGGGATGAGCCGTAAAACTTGCATTATCCATGTCGTGTTACCGAGCGCACGCTCTGGCATACAAGGCGGTATTCTCCTCGCTATTGTAAGAGCGTTAGGTGAAACCATGGCAGTTTTGATGGTGTCTGGAAATGTCGTTCAATTACCATCTAGCCTTTTTGACCCAGTCAGAGTGTTAACAGCGAATATAGCCTTAGAGATGGCCTATGCTATGGATTACCATAGAGCAAGTTTGTTTTTCTCTGGGCTGTTACTCACTGTGTTGGTGGGTTTAGTTTCATGGACTGCATTAAAGACTAACCAAATTGCGTGTGGAAAAAAGCATGGCTGATCGTATATTTGGAGCAATTGTGACGAGTTGCGCTCTGGTTGTGATATCCGCTTTGATTTGGGTATTATTTGATGTGGTCGTTAAAGGTACCGAACACTTCACTTGGTCTTTTCTTTATGAAGCACCTAATGATGCTGGTCGGACTGGGGGAATTGGCCCTATGCTGGTTTCAACGCTTTTGATACTGGTCATAGCGCTGGTAGTTGCTGTACCCCTAGGCCTCTGCTTATCAGTCTGGCTAACGGAATTTGCACCTAATAGCAGTCGGTTTGCGCAAAGTACAGGGGTATGCCTAGATATTTTAGCTGGCGTTCCATCCATTGTTTATGGTTTATTTGGTAATGCATTTTTTTGTATTTACTTAGGCCTTGGGGTGTCTTTGCTTTCCGGGGGGTTGACCCTAGCTTGTATGATTTTACCAGTATTCGTTCGAACCTGTGAATCGGGGCTACGTGCCGTGAATAATGAATGGCGATACGGAGCGCTAGCCTTGGGTATGAGTCGCTGGGTCGCTATTCGGAATATTTTATTACCAGCAGCTCGCCCAGCAATCATTGCTGGGCTTGCATTGGGGATTGGTAGAGCGACTGCGGAAACGGCTGCTTTGCTATTTACCAGTGGTTACGTGGATCGCATGCCAGAGTCTTTACTTGACTCTGGTAGAGCGCTTTCAGTACATATTTACGACCTTTCTATGAATGTCACTGGTGGAGATGGAGCGGCATATGCCTCTGCGATGGTCTTGGTGACCTTGATTATCGCATTCAATATCATTGCTCATATTTTTGTGGATAACTGGCTTAAACGGAGATTAAATACCCAATGAAATCACAGGTTGAAAACACCTATATGCTTGGAGATATCGAGCAGGGTTTACCCTGTTGTTTACCGAAGCCTTTGCTTTCGGTGACAAATCTGTCAGTCAGTTATGCGAGTAGCACGATATTATCCAATGTTTCATTAGACATTTACAAAGGTTGTATTACAGCCTTAATTGGTCCCTCCGGCTGTGGAAAAACAAGTTTTCTGTCTAGCCTCAACCGAATGACTGAACTGCAAGACCAAGCCAAAGTGACTGGTAGTATTGTGTTTGATGGACAAGAGATACTGAAGGATCCAGTTGATAAGCTAAAGCTCAGGCGACGAATCGGAATGATTTTTCAACGCCCGAATCCATTTCCGCTTTCAATTTGGCAAAATCTCGCGTTACCACTAAAGGAGCTGGGAATCAGAGATCAAGTGGAACTTAACAGAAAAATAGAACGTGCGCTAACAGATGTTGGGCTTTGGCAAGAGGTATCGAATCGTCTTGGTGACTCTGCGCTGAGTTTATCTGGCGGCCAACAACAACGGCTTTGTATCGCGCGCGCACTGGTGCTAGAACCTGAAGTGCTGCTCATGGATGAACCCTGTAGCGCACTCGATCCGATCGCTTCGCAGGTGGTAGAGGAGCTTATTTTGCGTCTTCGAGGTCAATATACAGTTGTAATCGTCACACATAATTTGGCTCAAGCACGTCGTGTCGCAAACTATGTGGGTTTTTTCTGGATGATTGACCGGGAGGGTCAGCTTGTGGAGTTCGATCAGTGTGGGCGCCTGTTCAAAAAACCGAAACACAAACTGACCGCAGCCTATGTTTCAGGTGCTCAAGGGTAGCGCCTTATAGGCTCGAATTGTTAGCCGGTATAATATGTTTATTCACTTCGCCTTGCCGCTGGCTTCTTTGCTTCCTCTTCAGTCAGGCCAAAGACCGCGTTGTACGCGCCGCGAACCTTGAACGAAGCGGCCTTCTGGAAGTTCTCACACTTGAAGAACAGCTCCGCGCCGGTCAGCTCGTTCAGCAGGCGCGATGTCAGCACCGGCGTTTCA
>JAYPYM010000030.1:0-292 GCA_038135915.1 Gammaproteobacteria bacterium | reverse complement strand
AAGAGGCTGCGCGAGCTGCTGCAGCTGGTTGAGCTGCTCGAGCCACCGCAACTGCTTCGTAGACTTCGATCACCCCGTCTGAACGTATCCCTGATAGGACGGTAGCCTGTGCACTAGCATCTTCCTTGGCTTCTTCTGCGGTCAATAATACTGCGCGAGGATCATCTGCTAGACTGGCCGCTATTAAAGGTGGTTCGGGCCTTATTTCGATACCAGTTGAGCCTGCTGTAGGCGGTACTGAAGAGTTATGAACGAAAGTTGTGTATGAGGGTTTAGAAAAGGAAATTAGAAG
>JAYPYM010000029.1:14110-26585 GCA_038135915.1 Gammaproteobacteria bacterium | reverse complement strand
GCTAGAAGCTGCCACATTCACTTCATACTCAGACTCAGTATCGGCAACCACATCATCAAATGTGCTTCCATCAGGTATAGTGAACACGTCATCCTCTGAATCTTCTATCACCTGTGTAATTGTCTCAGCTAATGCAATGACAAGCTGATCTAGTTGGGTATCAATCTGGGCACTCAGAATATCAACAGTTGATTGGGGTAATCCCGCTTCCGTTAAGTTATTCACTGTCTCTTGCAGATCTTCTTTTGCTTGTTCAATTTGGCCAATAATAGATTTTGTCACACGATGAACAATTGGATTTACTTTTGTCGGGTTAGGAACACCGTTTTCATCGACATCTTCAGGGTCAGCAATAGACTGGATTGCAATCGCTTTTAATACAGGGTTCCCATCACTGCCTGTTACAATATCGCCATTCTCATCACGGGTTTCTTTTACCACCAGTGCTTTCACCTGCAGTTTACCTAATGCTTTGATGGCAGTTATGCAGGCTGATTCTTCCGCATCTGTCGCTAGCAGTGAGTTTTCTACCAGCCAAGTTCTAAAATCTTCACAGTCGGCTTCCCAATTTCCATTTTCATCTGACTTAACAGTTGCAACTGGGTCTGTACATTCGGTATCGGTAAGTTCGCATAAAGAAACCATAGAGCGCGCAGGCACCATATCAGTCGCATCAATACTAGTATCTTCTTCAGTTGTATTGTTTGCTAAGAACTGTGCTGATCTTTGCAGCTCTGCAACTGGGGCAGGCAGTCTACGTACGATGCTAGAAGTAGTACTACTCGACTCAGGGAAGGTGGTCACTTGCCCTGTCACAACAACTTGAGCAGTACCACCTGTTTCTTCGGTACCACCTGTTTCTTCGGTACCACCAGTATCTCCTGTATCACCAGTATCTCCCGTATCACCAGTATCTCCCGTATCGCCAGTGTCTCCGGTATCGCCAGTTTCTAAAGGGGTATCAGAACCACCGCCACCGCTACAGCTGGCAATAAAGATGGTCATGAAAAAAAGAACCAATATCCTTTTAATTGCTATTATCATACACCCGTCCCCAGTAATTATTTATAATATCCGCGCCATTCAATTTCATTGATCTGTTTTAGATAAGTTAGCTAATACTTAAAACAGTAATGAAACGGTGGTCTAAATCCATATTTCAAAGCCTAGATTTAAAAATGCACTTTCGCTAAGCATTTTCGAAAGGTTTCTTAACAATATTCTTACTAAAAAAAAAAAATTTTATTCAGCCATAACAGCTTTGAAACAAGATCTATCACTTCTTACTTTGAAACTAGTGATCGTTAAAACTAGTCTTAAACTATTAATGAATAAATTTTTAATTGGCAAAAATAATGTTGTTGTTAGCCCTAAACATGCCTAAATATCTTCAACAATGGTTTCAATCCTTAGGTATCGTTTTACTCTTATCAAGCAGTCTAATGATGCTAAGCATTCCAGCTAATTCAGATATACTGGACTCTTCTTGGAAATTCACCACAGGCATAGAAACCGGTGCTGAAAATGCATCATTCAAATGGAGTATTGCTAGCGCACTGGACCAAAATACCACGCCTAATATATTATCTGAGCTCTCTTACGACTCGCTAATTATTCGTAAGCAAAGATTTTTCTTAACCTTACAAAGGGATCAACAATGGCGTTACCATGTTTCATCGGAATTCGGCCTCATTGATGATGGTGTAATTAGAGATTCAGATTACGATGGCAACCATCGTACAGGGGAGTACAGTAGAAGCTTATCCGATGCTAAAGGTTCAAAGATTTATGAACTAGACGCAATTATCGGATACAACATCATTAATCAATTGAATTTCAATGTAGAGGCTCAATTTGGTTTTTCATGGAAACACCAGTCTTTTCGAAAAAGAGAAGGTGAGCAAGTTATCAGCTCTCCGGGCCGAACATTATCGCCAGGTTCCATTGAAGGCCTTGATAGTCGCTACGCTGCACATTGGTTCGGACCAAGTATTGGCGTACAACCCAGGTTCACCTATGGCAAGCATGAGTTTTCGTTCACACAACACTTCTACTTAAGTCAGTATTATGCTGAAGCAGACTGGAACCTCCGTTCTGACTTCGCACACCCTAAAAGCTTCGAGCACAATGCAAATGGATATGGTAGTTCAACAAAAATCGCCTACCTATGGTCTTATAATGAGCATTTAGATTTAAATCTAAATGTGCAATGGGAAAATTGGCGGACCAAAGATGGGACGGATACGCTATTTTTTGCCAACGGATCCTCTGTAGATACCAGACTCAACGAAACAAGGTGGAAAACTCAAGGTATTTCAGTTGGGCTTGATTGGAAGCTCTAAGGAAGGTATCTTTTCCAATCAATTAATTGTAACCTTCTTTCAGTCGAGAATGGACAATGCATTTATCGTTTTTTAGGATAATCTAACCGCTACAAGTGAATAAATTGAACCAATGGATATAAAACTTAGACTGATCAAAACCACCAACAAACGGCTTATTTGGTATGCGATACTTTTCCTTATCAGTGCTACTCAAATCAAAAGCCATGCAACCGAAAACAACCAAGATTTTTATTGGGAATGGGGTTTAGGCTCAACGTATATTAACGTGCCCTTCTACACTGGTAGTGAGGAGAGAAGAAACTATGCCACTCCAATCCCATATGTACTAATCAAGAATAATTGGTTATCCATCGACAGAAATCAGACTCAATTATATCAGCAAATTAACCCAAGTTTAAAATTAGCTTTTAATCTGAGCCTACAGCTGAATGTCGACTCAGATGAGATAGCAGCACGTCAAGGTATGGAAGACCTGGACCCTCTCGTGGAAATAGGCCCTTCATTGGAATACCTGCTCTACGCTTCTAATAAACACCAACTCATGCTGGAGTTGCCTTTAAGAATTGCTTTTACCTTTGATGCACTCAAATTAGATTACTTGGGCTATGTGATTAACCCCAAGATTTCATATGAAAGACATTTTCTAAAAACGAAGATTAGAGAACGAAAATGGGATTTAACCCTAGCAACACGATTCGCAAATGAAAGCTATCTAGAATATTATTTTGGCGTACCTGATTTTAACGCCACTCCAGACCGACCTGCATTTCAACCAACTGCTTCTCTATTTGAAATATATGCGTCGAGTTCTTACAGCGTAAAAGTGGAAAATTGGCAATGGGGAGGGTATTTGAGGCTTTCTCAATTTCATCAAGGCAATATTTCAAACAGCCCGCTAGTCACCAGCGACAGCTATATCAGCGGTGGTTTGTACGCAATTTATACCTTTCAGAGAAAGAACAACTAGTCATACCTTATACGATATGCTATTTAGTCAGATAGGGCGAAAAAACCCTCTCAGCGCCGCTTCGAACTGACTACTAATAGAAAGATCGTTATGCGTAGCACCGTCAATAACTATGAAGCTTACTTCGAACGGAAAACCTTCCATTAGTCTTTTCGTATTCGCCATAGGAATCATCTCATCATGTTCCGCTGCGATTACAAGCGTTTCAGCTTTCACATACTTTGCTTTCTGATAAGAGTCATATTTGTCTTTTAGGAGAATGCTCATTGGGTAGACTGGAAACTGAGCTTGCGCAACATTTTGAACGCTATCAAAAGGAGCAATTAGCACAAGCTTTTTCACCTCCCGCTTTGACGCTACAAAAGTTGCCACCCCGCTCCCTAAGCTGCGCCCAATCACTGATACTTCATCGTAAATCTCCCTGACCTGATCATAAATGTGAAGCGCATCAGCAAAAATACCTTTTTCTGTAGGCTTACCTGAGCTACCAGCATACCCCCTGTACTTGACTAAATACAGAGTATAATCAGGAAACAAGTGAGTGAAACTATCTGCATTAAACTCCACATTCTCAGCATTACCACCAAAATATAAAATGACTTTCTGCTTACCCGCATTGAGCAAAGTAGTTTTTATGGTTTGATGATCATGTTGAAAAATTTTTTCAGGTAAATGAGTATTAAATGCAGGCACAGCAGGGTAAATGATGCTGCGCTGTATGATGTATAAATAGAGACCAAACCCAAGATAGGTCAGCACAAAAATTGTAAACGCACTTTTAAGGATGGCCAAAATTCAGACCGCTACTATTGGTTATTAATAAAGCTGGTGTAGCCTTTATTCGTATCGTCTTAAATTGAAAAGCCAGTTACTAAAACCCTTGGAGGGTTTTAGTATTAACAAATCCAAGCTAATCCCCCATATGCTCTATGACAGCTTCGCCAAATTCAGAACACTTTAATAGCGTAGCATCTGGCATCAGTCGTTCAAAGTCATAGGTGACTGTTTTAGCTTCTATTGCACCCTGCATGCCTTGAATGATGTAGTCTGCGGCTTCAGTCCAACCCATATGTCGCAACATCATTTCTGCGGATAAAATTAAAGAACCTGGATTCACCTTGTCCTGCCCTGCATACTTTGGCGCAGTGCCATGTGTTGCTTCAAATAACGCAATACTGCCACCTATATTCGCACCAGGTGCGATACCTATACCACCTACTTCAGCAGCAAGTGCATCAGATATATAATCACCATTTAGGTTTAGCGTGGCGATCACACTATACTCTTCTGGTCGCATCAATATTTGTTGTAAAAACGCATCAGCAATAACATCTTTAACAATAATCTCTCGACCCGTCTTTGGATTATTAAAAGTATGCCACGGCCCTCCATCTAAAGGCACCGCTCCAAACCGCTCTCTCGAAAGCTCATACCCCCAATCTTTAAATGCACCTTCGGTGAACTTCATAATATTACCTTTATGCACCAAGGTAACTGAGTCACGATCGTTATCAATAGCATATTGTATGGCTTTACGTACAAGCCGCTTCGTACCCTCTCGTGACACAGGCTTAATACCGATTCCACAACCTTCCGGAAAGCGAATTTTGGTCACCCCCATTTCATCCTGCAAAAATTTAATCAGCTTCTTCGCTTCATCAGAATCGGCCTGCCACTCTATACCTGCATAGATATCTTCAGAGTTCTCTCTAAAAATAACCATGTCCGTTTTCTCAGGACAAGTAACTGGGCTCGGCACGCCCTGAAACCAACGCACTGGACGCATACACACATATAAGTCGAGCATTTGACGCAGAGCAACATTTAAGGAACGAATACCACCACCGACAGGTGTTGTCAAAGGGCCTTTTATGCCAACAACAAATTCTTTAAGCGCTTCTAATGTTTCTTCAGGTAGCCATTGATCGGGCCCATATACATTGGTTGATTTTTCACCGCAAAATATTTCCATCCAAGCAATTGCTCGACGGTTTGAATAAGCTTTTTCTATCGCGGCATTTACAACATTCAAGGTAACAGGTGTTATATCAGCGCCGATACCATCACCCTCTATATATGGAATAATTGGATGATTAGGAACGTTTAATGAAAGATCGGCATTGACGGTTATTTTATCGCCGTCGTCGGGAACCACAATTTTTTGGTAGCCCATGTTTAATATACTCCTAAATAAAATAGGTTAGTTTAATTTTTTTCAATAACCCTTAACTGGTTATACATCATATACTTAGATTCTAAAAATTGACTAAACAAGTTGAAAAAAAATGTAGGCCTTTATCCACCCGTCATAGGTGGAAAAAAGGCAACTTCGTCACCATTACGAAGTATAAAGGCACTCCCTTCCATTTTCTGGTTCACGGCTGAGAAAATAGCAGTTGAATCAGGTGAAAATAATTTCCCCCAACTCCCTTTACGCTCTGCTAATACTGCTTTTAGCTCATTAACCCTTGTATTTCCAGGCAACGACAATGTTTCTTCTTCACAACCTAGCTGCTCTTTTACGGAGGCAAAATACAAAATCTTAACTGTTACATCTTTCATAAAGCCCCCGCAAAAACATACTCACCTTAGAAGAAACCCAAATCTCGGGTTTTGTATAGGCTCATTACAACACAGAGTCAAGTCAGACTTCCCCGTTGAGAAAGTCACTCTTACCACCCGTTTTGGAAATTAATTTCGCTTGCTGTATGACCATCGCAGGATCAATTGCCTTGCACATATCATAGATCGTCAGTGCAGCTACAGTCACTGCTGTAAGGGCCTCCATTTCAACACCCGTCCCTGCTCCGACTTTACACTGTGACTGAATAAATCCACGCTGGTTTTCTGTATCCAACTCAAAATCAATTTCGCAATGCGTCAAGCAAATCTGATGACATAAAGGTATTATTTCAGATGTTTTTTTCGCAGCCTGTATGCCTGCAATACGAGCAGTTGCAAATACATCTCCTTTAGGCACACTCTCATCTACCAAGGCACGAACAGTAGCTTCACTCATGGTAATGCTGGCCATTGCAAGCGCGCACCTCTCGCTAGGCTTCTTATGTGTGATATCCACCATAGAAGCACGACCCCTCGCATCTAAGTGGGTCAGTTTTGGCAAATCAGTAGATTCTTCTTTCAATTAACTCGTTCTCGTCCGGTCATGAGCCATTTAACGGCCAGTTAAATAAGTAATCAGGACATATTAAAATGATCTACCTTGAGTAGCAAGTTCTGATAAGACTCGAAGGAAAAGTTGCACCAGTTTGGCTCATTACGTTAATGAATGGCTTTTTTTGTTTCTAGACTTAAAAAGCTTCAGTGATCATTTGTTAATCGATGGATTCAATTTCACGGAAACTAGATACCTAATTACCATCTTATGATCGACAAACTTTGTCTACAGAAGATGATATCATTCAGATAGGAATACACTGCTTAAGGCCTTTGCAATAAATGCCTGCCTCCAGTTCGTTTAACTGCCTCATGAAATCCTCTGCAGATTTTGGTTCGTCTGAATCGGCATTTAACAGCATCTCGCGTATGATCTCTTTAAACTCTGTGGTCAATCTACGACCATGAACATCCCTTAGGTTTCCATTATCTAATTGTTCAATTCTAGTATTATGACAAGCGTTAAAATACTCTAATAGTTGGGCCCTATTACATTTCTCTGCAGGTCTGCCCTCTGTTCCTACTGTTTTTCTTCCAGTTGCTAGGTCTAGCAAACTCGCACCTAAGCTATACAAATCATCTGCAGCTCGATACTCGTGGCCTTCTTCTCCTAATTTCGGGGATGCATATTCGTAAGTACCTAATGGCTGCTGAAGGCTTGATTGTTTTTTTAAATTTTCTCTGTGTTTATTCAATTCTTTGGCTAGCTCATGGGGCGCAACACCAACCAATCTATCACCTACTCCCAAAGCCTTTCTTTTTTCACTTAATAGCTTATTACTTACAATCTCACTAAATTCTTCCCCATCGACAATAGCGTCAATAAAGGATTCTCTTACCGCTTGGTCTACTAAAGTTAAAAAGCCAAAATCAATGACTTTAAACACCAACTCATTTCCTGGTTCATCCTCAGCAGGGCCTGAAAAAATTTCTTGAAAGAGTTTTCCAAAAGGAAAACAGTGTTGATCATCTTCAAATCTTCCACTCCCTGTTACTAAGTTGCTCGGCTTGACATCCCTGATTAAAAGCCCTAATCGATGAATGATAGAAAATTTCGAAACGAGTCTGCTCGCTGCACTCACTAACAAGGGTTTAAGCGCTTTATCTTTCATCAGACCGCTAACACTATCTTGGCTATATTCGACTGCTGTAAAAACCTCTCCAGGTGAAACCACCTTACTCACTACAACATCAAGTGGGATCAATAAATCTGGGTCTGGGTTATCCAAAAGGCGCGTCAAAAACGTATGAGCAAGCTTTTCCTCAAGATAGAATTGTATATTCGCTTTATGTGTAAACTCTACGGGACGACATATCACTCTGTCAGGATTTATTTCCGGTGAATACAAGACTTTTTTTGTGCTGCCTTTACCTAACTCTCTATGCCCAAATCTGAGAAAATTTTGTGCGGCACCCACGGTAGTATTCACCCCAAATAATCGACTAAATGATGCACTCCTTTCAAGCCTCCGATTCACCGGAAAATCTAGTGGTGGTGGCGCGAGCGAGCTTCGACTGCTAGATCTTGAAAGAGCATTACTGCTACCAACATTACTACTACCAAATAGACTTCTATGCGTAACAAAGCCCGCCTCTGAGCCTTCTGCACTATTTCTATTCTGCCTGAGCGTTATATCATGTTCAGATGTGGTTGTAACCGAGTCTGCTTGGCGTGTTGCCGCCTCTCGATTTAGCCTCAGTGCAGCTTCGACGGCAGCAGCCTCCCCTTCTAACTTACTTTTGGATTCCAACATATTTTATTATTCTATTAAATTTACGAGGATTCATTTAGTCTGCTCCCGATTATACAGAAATAGAATAAATCCCGATAGCACTTAGCCAAAAACTCAGATAATCTCAATATAAATTATTCTCTAATGACCAATGTAGCATTGATATTTTCCGACAATCATAGGGTGCTGAAGGTTCAACCCCAAGCAGATAAATCTCCGTTTAAAAAGGCAATAGCTTGCTGAGCACTCGGCATCCCCTGGGCCACCATCAATGCAGTTTCATCTACACCAGTGCCTTTCGACCACCAAAGAGAATAGTTATCATACTGAGTCTTGATCAGACGGCTTAAGGCTAATGCATAGTGGGTTGACGGTAATTGGTCTGCTTCGCCCAGCTCCGTCGCAAAAGGCAATAAATTAGGGCTAAATTCTGATCGCCCCACAGGCTCTAATAATGCTGCTGAAGCTTCTAACATCAACAGACCTTCTTCAAACTCAACTAATCCCCAACGATTCTCCAAACTTTTCGCTGCCAAATCTTCCAGCTGGCTAAACCAAAGATGCGCTTGATTCATCCAATCTAATCCATATGTACCTTCGGCTAGTGGATACGCCAAAGTAAGGGGATAGTACCTACCCACCGCATCCACACTAGGAAAGACAACACCTACCCATGCAGTGCTATCGATCACCTCTTTAGACAACAGAAATCGCCAGACAGGACTTGTCGTATAATAATCGATCCAACGGTCTGCCAAACTTTGTTTCGCATAGCAAATACACTCTTCCAGCCATACATTCCACATCTTTAAAAAATTCACTGACAGATTTCGACTGACAAAATCTCCTTGGCCAGGTATTTTTCCGCAAAAACCCAAACTGGGCTTTACGGCATCTTTGTGTTCCGCTAACCCAAACATAACATGATGATTAAAAGACTTTCTAAACATATACAGCAGACTCTCAATATCTCAAAGCGTTTCTGGACAATGATAAGACAGTAAAGAAGGTGTTCGAAACGGGTTTTCAATAGAATCAGGCATTAAATCATACTCTGCTCGATGAGCATCAGCGGAGAAAACTAACTGATACTTGTTAGTACGACCAACCTGCCTCAACCTTGCATGATCTAAAGCACGAAATAGCGCCCAATCTCCATTGAATGTTTCGAACACTGTCTCTCGATTCAAACCGTAGAATTTGACCTTGAGTTCACTTTCGCCAAGTGTGGGCCAGGTTAACGCCTGATAGAATTTTGAGCCGCGTCGATAAGATATACTTTGCCTACCCATGATAAGCTCAAATTCACTGGTATTGGGATCAAGTTTAACGGGCTTGATGCGAAATGAAACCGAAGGATCTTGTTGGCCACTACGAAAGAAAGCTTTCCGGATCTCACTCGCATTTCTCAATTGCCACAGTGTAGACTCCTTAATAGAAAGACCTTTACCTTCCAATTTTTTTAAACGCCAACGCTTCGTATCTATAAAAGGCGTTAAGTAGTGACTTACAAAAGAGGCCTCGACGCCGCCCGCTTTAAAAAAAGCACTAAAATCCTCTATAGGCACTTCTTCTTGAACGCCCCTATCTAAAGGGTAGCGCCCCTTCAAATCTCTGTTATAAACATCATATACCTCATACTTCCACTGTGAACTAATGTACTCTGTTGCTAGGGTCAGCATGCTCTCCCAACTTTGTTCAGAAATCTGAATCAGCCATGTCTTAATTGGCTCCGGTGCAACTTTCGCAGTAACGAGTAAATTTCCTATCGGATCATTCACAACATGACCTTCAAAACGCTGCCTGACGAATTCATAAGCAGTTTCGCCATGATCTTCCGCCACAACCATTTTGTGTAGATACTTTCTGAGTTCGTCGATCAAATTTAATGTTTTCTGTAGTTCAGCTAATTCGCCAAGCCTTTCTACCCCAGTATATTGACCAATTTCAGTAAACCTCTGATCGATAAAGTTTACCTTATTCACATCAAGAGGATTTTTATTCACTTCAACAGAGCTAGACTTTTCTTTAAATTCTTCTAGCAATACTTCTCCAGCCACTTGATCCTTTAATGGCAAATAAGTATGGAGTTTGACAAGCTTCAAAAATGAAACCATGGGTGAATACACTGAGTCCGACAAAATACTCAAGCCCTGCTCTAAATCTTGAAGCGAGTGAAAATGTTTAAGATGTGGCTTAAGCAATATTTTATGCCATTGTTCACTGTAATCTCGAATATACAGCGCTCTGATTTCCTTACTTAAAGCCCCTAACATTTCTTCATCCATCGATTGAAGTTCGTTCAAACTAAACATAAAATTATCTTCTGATATTTGTTTGAATAAATTCGATTCTGGTGAGAGATCAATATTTTCATAAGCAGCTTTAGTATAAAGACTTGATATCCGTAAAGCTTGCCCTACATCATTATTGGCTGATTCACTAACATCAAATACTGCATGATATTGCCCGACAAGAAATCGTGAGAGGTCTACCTCTGATTGAAGCCCAATCATCACCTTTATTTCATCATACACTCGTTCAGCAAGAGACAGCTGTTTTACCCGACTCTTAACACTATTCACCAACTGATCATCTATAAAAGGGCGATCATTACCCACCCTAATACCTTCCAGAAGGTTTAATAAATGAAGTTTTAGACCAATATATTTTTCGCTCGATATCCCATACTGAGCAGACCAAACATTCGCCCACCAATTCATGAAAATGTCAACATTAAGATGCTCGGGTTTATGCAGCATCAAATATACCCTGAACGCCTGCAACAATGACTCATCAGAAATAGTCGGCAATGCAAGCTCCCCATTCAATATGGACATTAAAGATGGCAACAAAATTTCTCTCAACCCCTGGTGATATACACCCTGAATTCGATCCTGTACTGCTTGACTCTCGGAACCAATTGCATGAAAAGGATAGGTTACTGTCGACTGATAGGCTTGGACAATCTCCCAAATAGCATCTAAAGAAGGCAGATTTTCTTCAATGGACCTATTATCATTCGCTAACAAAACTTCCTTTTCTTGAGCAATTTGCGCCAAACTAGCGACAACTTGTTGATTTGCTTCTTTGATACTGTCTATTTTTAATAACCAAAAAGCAGTAAACCCGATAAAAACCACACCCAGTGCAGCTATACCAATCGTTCGCCCCCATTTAATAAAATTTTCCAACTGTGAATTTAAGCCAACCAACCCTGCTTCTGGAAATATGACCTTATTGATCAAATCACGTAAAAAATAATGCTTTGCTTGTACAGCTTGGTCACGCAGTACTTTGCGCTCAAACCCGAAGTTATTCGCCAACTCGGTCGTGACGCGGTCTATAGGGACACCTTCCTGAATTGCACTGGTGAAGTAAACACCTCGAATAAATGCATGATAGCCATGCCGTTGGGCACCGAAAACCTGTTGAATAAAGTCATCAATAGTAGTTGTTAATGAACCAAACTGAATCGGGAAATTTATGACAGCCGCATGTCGGTCTAAACCGTTACTACTTTGAATCAAAGGCATTACTTTTCTACTAAGTGATACGGCCAGCTCAGTAAAGGCTGCTTTAAACGCTTTCAAATCAACCTCTACGTGTTGATATTTTCCTTTGTTCTTAAATTCAATTGGAAGCTTTAATCCCCACACCTGCTCACGTTCACTAGCTGACAAATTCTCGAAAAAATCCGAAAAACCAGCAATCAAATCACATTTTGTAAACACAAGATAAACCGGAAACCCCACCTCCAGCTCTTCCTGAAGTTCATCTAGCCTAGCCCTCAATTTTTTTGCTTGTAATATTCGTTCTTCCTCAGTATTCAGCAAGATATCTTGCACACTGACAGTAAGCAGCACACCATTAATGGGCCTTCTTCTCCGATAGTGCTTTAACAAATGAAGAAACTTCCTCCAAGCAGATCTATCCACTGCTTGGTGTGAATCCTGAGTTGTATAGCGCCCGGCTGTATCAATAAATAGCGCCTCATTCGAAACCCACCAATCACAAGCTCGGGTACCTGCAATACCTGAAACACGACCAAGACCCTCATCATTCTGATAAGGGAAATCCAAACCAGAATGACTTAGGACGGTGGTCTTTCCTGAGCCCGGTGACCCAATAACAATGTACCACGGCAGGTGATACAAACCGCTCAATTTTCTAGATGCTCGAATAAATGGTGACTGCTTGAGTTTGCCGATGGCTTCTTTAAAAATATTTGTTAAGTTTTCTTCTTCCTGAAC
>JAYPYM010000029.1:13410-14100 GCA_038135915.1 Gammaproteobacteria bacterium | reverse complement strand
CGCCATTAAATCGGCTGGATGATAGCTTTCTTCAGTTATGCTGCTGATTAGACGTCTTTCTTTAAAACGCTCAATCAGAAACCTGAGCGCCAAAACACTAAACCAACTTGCGAACATAACAAAGATGATCGAAAGCCTAAGCGTTCTTGATAATCCATCACCATCTTCGCCAAAATTGATCAAATCGGCACCAAACCAAACCAGAATACTAATACTAGTCAGTCCGATAAGGGTTAAGAAAAAAGGTGAAGGAATCAATCGTCTTAAGTTATTCATCATGAATGTCCAGCTAATCATTTGATAGAATCAGGGTGCCGACTAACAATCGGCCTTTCATGCTCTACTTACGGCATACTCGGGGCAGGATCACTTGAGGGCAATAGGATCACTTCATCAATCCGCTCTATCACATCTTGTGTAAGCGAATGGTTCCACCATGAAAATACTGCGAACACCAGCAACATACCAACAGCAGTCATACTTGTAATGACCCACATAGGTACGTATTGAACTAAGTCTTGACCCTCTTCTGTATAACTTTTCCAATTCGGGGATAACTCACTAGGCACCTCACCCCTTGCGCTCAAAATAATGGAAGATAAATTTTCAAGCAGTTGCTCAAGCTCAAATGCTCCTTGCGGTCTGAACCGATATTTTCCCTCAAACCCACATTTAATACAGATATAATAA
>JAYPYM010000029.1:0-13400 GCA_038135915.1 Gammaproteobacteria bacterium | reverse complement strand
AGGACATTAAACGATCCAGCACTCTGAAGGCTTTATCTGCTCCATTTTTTTCACGGTGAAAAACACTGAGTAATGGATGCTGAGCCCATACAGAACTGACGCCCCAAGGAGAGTTCAACACAGCATCATCCAATGAAGCACATAGAATGTAGCGTGCTGCAACCACTTTTTCTTGAGCTACGCCTGCCTTCTTACATCTAGCTTCAAATTTCTTCAATTGTTCAACTAAGTGACGATAAAGTTGGCCAACCTTCTGATACTTGACCGATTGTCGCAGCTTTACCATTAGCGTAACCAGCGTGCTTGAAGCTGTTAAGATGGTAGTTACGCCATTGACCGACAAACTGTCTACGTAATTTTCAAGTAATTGAGTAGCTCCTGTTGAAGAGGACACAGCATCTCCAGAACGAACCATGGTCTGTTGCGCCAGAATAGGATGGGCAGGGCTTTCGATTTTCTCTGGATGCTTTTGGTGATCATGCCCATCAATAGAAGACTCAGCATTTCTACTACCAGGGGTAGGCACAATGACCCTATGACTTTTCGTACCATATTCCAATGGCTCATCATATTCTGGTGGCTGCGTCAGCTCCGCCGGTATAGCTGCAAGCTCAGCATGCTCCCTCACTCGTAGCTTAGGCCGCGTGATAAGCACCTCCCCACTGGTTTCAGCTGTTGAGGCTGACACAGGGCGAACAGACTTGATCACTGTACTTTCACCTTCTTCAAAATTCACCCTCTACCCCTTTATTTTCAACCGAACTATTAAAACTGATGATATTCATATTCTATTCTAACTGAACCTATTAAAGTGCATGATCAGCGTGGTCGCTTATTGTACGATGAGTTGCGACGCATTGCATTAATCTACTTGTTAGGACCAGAAATTTTAACACCCAAATTAAAAAAACAACCTCGATACAAAATTATCAATTTGTTTACACTCAACATAAATTCTTCTACACTAGAAACTGTGTAAATTTAACGCATATTGAATAATTGATCGCTTTAAACGAGTTCGTTTACGGCGATATAATAATAAAACACCTAGAAAGCTATAAGAATAACATCAAAGGGGAGATACAAAAATGAGTGCACATGAATTGTCTAAATATAAAAAAGTTGTCTTACCTCTGTTAATCATATCAACCCTAGTTTTACATGGCTGCCCAAGTAGTAGCGATGGAGAACCATGTGATAGCCCGATCCCAGAGCATTGTGATGGGACAGTAAGTTAAAGCTACGGAAGGCAGGCGACAAAGACTTCAATTGTCTAGTCAAGGAAGCGTTTTTTAAAGGATCCCAGATGGAGATGTTGGGCATGGAAGCTTAGTACCCAATACTTTTTAAATGATTCCAAAGAGGCAGTAGGTAGTATGACAAATTTTGTAGCAAAAACTTTAACTGGGCTGGGGTTCCTAGCTTCAAGAGCCAATAGCGCGCCAGTGCCGGAGTGTGATAGCCCACTTCCAGAGCACTGCGGGAAGCCTAGTCAAACTACAAACCCCCATGACCCCATGCGTCGTGATGGTAATCACCAACGTTCCTTACAAAGCGAGACTTGCACCCTTTCCCCAGATCATCCAGATTCACAAAAAACAGAGATACCAAGCCCAGCGGTAAATTCTTATGTCAGAGACCTAGGCAGCTTTGGGCAAGGAGCCAAGTTAGAAAACGTAACGGCCGATACAGGTTTCTTTTTAATCGACAGCGAGGGACAAAATATCGGTTTTGATTGTAGCAGGCTCTTATTATTACGAGGTAGCACACTAAACTTTACCGACCCAAATGCAACCCAAGGTCAAAATAGCGTCTCAGATTTTCCTCAGGACGTACTTGCAATTGGAACAAATATAATTAGCCCTGAAAACCGGGCAGCATTTAACGCAGCCCTCAACCTTGCACTAACAGGCTGTGAACCGCTATCGGAAAATTCTGGCGTTACAGTGCGACAAGAAGGTGCAGACACGAATGTTCAAATAGGAAAAACATTAGGTGTCGTTGAAAACGAACGCGGAGGGCGAACAATTATTTCAGGATTACTCCAAAACTGTACCTTTTCAGAGGCACCATCCACAAGCCCATCACTCAAACCAAGTGAATCAAATTCGCCAAGCTTTCAGCCAACACCAAAGACAACCGATCAGCCTTCTGTTAGTCCTACTGCTGCGCCTTCTGTTAAGCCAAGCTTTAACCCGACCACAGGCGTGACGACGTTAGTGCCTTCTACAGAACCTTCTGTCGCGGATTCTCACGTTCCCTCGTATAGGCCTTCAGTGAACCCAACTACCGGGGCTACTACTTTGGTTCCTTCTGAAGGGCCTTCAGCCCAGCCGACTTATATACTGGTTTCCGACTCCCCCTCTGGCAAACCAACCTTTATACCAACTTATCAACCCAGTGGCGAGCCGAGTTTTGACCCCAGCAACCCACCTTCTCAAGTCGTTACATTTGACCCAAGCGGCAAACCAAGCGTGCTCCCAAGCGTATCAATTAGCACGCCCCCAACCGTTAAGGAAGATGAAACTGCAGTGCCTTCACTCAGGCCTACTAAAGAATCCAATAGTCCAGTAGAAGCCTCTGAGACACCAACTTCGAAACCACAGGAGGCAGCATCTTCAGGCACTAAAGCAAATGCAGAAGTAGCACTAGGTGTAGCTGGAGCAGCAGCATTTTTCGGATATGTGGCTGACGAACTTAATAATATATGGAATTAATTGTAGTATAATGTTGAAAGAATAAGCTGAGGGGCACTAGGCCCCTCAGCTTATCTTTCTATCTGCTTGACCACTTCGTTTTCTTATCTTAAACGCGATTGCGGAATGCCCTTAGGTCATCAATAATTTCTTTTATTGGGTCTTGTCCTTGCAAATCTACACTCGTAGATGAGTATTCGTGAGCCGGTGCCTTCTTGAATTCATCGATTGCAGACTTTAAATCAGATTTTAGTTCTGTTTTAGTTAAATTAGAATTAAGGACATCTCGTTCCAATTTTTCTAATTTGGTGCCTAAAGTGTTAGTTTTAGAGGTACCGCCGATCAAGGAGGAGATTATTCCCCTCTTGGTTGGCGCTTCCTTAGGTTCAATACTGCTTAAAGTCTCTTTTATATCAGATACAAGATTTTGTAGCTCTGTTCTGCTCCTGGTTTCGACAACTGGTTGACCATTTGAAACTGTTGGCATGCGGTTTTCCTTAAGAAAAAAGTTACTCTAATCGTACGAAGCTCAGTTAATCAGCGAACTGACTATAATTTCATTATAGCTTTATTATAAACCCCATCTACCGTCTATTTCAGCTAAGCGGCACCCATTACACCTTACTCCAGATCGATGGCTTTAACCGGTTGATATATTGAATGTACTTACCAATCGGCGCATCCATGGGTAAAAGATGATGGGTACTAAATCGAATATTGTCGTAAACCTCACCATCTTCTCCTTTTAGGCTATAGAAAGCTAATTTAGATAAAAGAATGAGACATCTAGATTTTAAATAACCTAACAACCCAGGCCTTTTTTTGGTGATAAAAATGGGCCTTACTTGAGTTCGTCCCCGCTCAATCAATTGGTAGGCAAACAAAATATGAAGGGGCGGCAGAATATGATACTTACCGAGAAAGCGCACATTCTTCATGATGGTTAAAATACCAATGCAACCATCGATATATTTCATTGAATATGCGTAACGATCTCCCAGCAGTTTTTTTGCGATCCTCTCAGAGAAACGAACATCAGGAATGATTCCAGACAACTCAATATCGATCATATTTGAATGCGCTTGTTTAACATTAATATCCATTGTAATGTTAATGTTGTGGACGGTGCTGAGGTGTTGCGGATCGATCCCATTAATCATGGTAATATGGTGATGACAACGCCTCTCATATATTTTCCCATGTGAATACAGCGTATTTTTCCCCTCTAAATCGGGCACCTCTGGAACAGAATATTCTGTATTCAAATTCGGATGAACCCATATCAGGCCATACTTTTCTTCAACCTGATAAGTAGTGAGACACACTTTTTTAGGTGGGTCCTCTCCTGCTGGAATAAACTGGCAAAGACCATTAGCATCGAATTCCCAATGATGAAAAAAACATTGCACACGATCATTAACCACTTTGCCTATACCCAAATCAACACCCATGTGGGGGCAAAAGCCATCCATCGCAGTGACAACCGATTTAGAATTCCGAAAAATACAAATATGTTGACCGCACACATCAAACGATTTAACTCTGTTTATACCGATATCTTTACTCCGGCATACTACATACCAACCTTCAACAACGACATCCCATCTATTGAACACCGGATGAACTTGTAATGGTTGACTAGACTTATTCTGGTCCTCAGCTAAAGTCTTAGTGTTTATTCGCTTATTTTTTGGCATTTCCAAATCACAACCATCAGTTTAATCTAACAATACCCGCATTTAATTCATTGACACGAACTATTTACTCAGAGATTTCTTTTTCAATAAATATGTCAAGAGGTCACGGCTATCTATTTCAATCAAATCATGCGCCTCGGTAGTAAAGGGGTATTTCATTTGAAATTGTCTCAGCGCTTTATCATACCGACCCATTAGAGTGAGCATATTTATCCTGACAACCGGCAAAAAACCAGTCATCAAATGGATAGGCCTCACTTTTGCCTTGTCTGGATCATATATCATGTGGGAGATACCACCCAGATAGTAAAAAAAGAATGAACCAATCAACAACCAAACAAACGTAAACCAATTCCAACTAATGGCTGCAATCACAAAACAGATTAGCCCTACCAGCATTCCGAATGTATGAACAAATCGCACAACTGGATTAATGTGAAAAAAAAAGAACCAATCATGTACGCTGTCAAATGCCTCTTCTGGATAGCTTGCGTTAAATTTTATAGCCACTGTATTTTTTGGTTTGATGATGCGGAAAGTAGCATGCCGAGGCACTAATAAGTTTCTACCCATAAACATCCACCATTTTTATTATGTTAACAAACTGCTTAAGTACTAATCGATCAACTCGAGCATCATTGATCATAACAACTACAAGCATTTTTTTTGAGCATAATTCCACCTATTTTCTCAATCATCGCAACAATACTATTGGCGTAATCGTTGAGCGTCTTTCTACTCATTAAGGGTGATGCGCAGGCGACACTAACCGTGAGTGTATCATTAAAACTACTGATTGAAACATTAACACCAGCGCCCATTGCATGAAACGAACCCAACCCCCATATTTCAACAACCTGGTGTTTCTGACTCTTATGGAAATGCACATTGCCAAAATGAGCTAGCCCAAGCGGTGTTGCCAAAGGTGAATCGGCATACTGATGATAAGCTTTCTTGACCCCTCGTACACCAGCAATTTGATGCACACGCAATATCCTCCAAAGCTGATCCTGCTGTAGCCTGCGTTTAATCTGTTGGTGCACTCGCTTAGCTACCGTCCAAAAACCTGTATCAATCATACTCAATACATCATCAACACTGACACAAACATCATAGATAATTCCAGCAGAATAATTTGCTGTAAGCTTCTCCGATTGCGCTGGTTTGACTTTATCTCTGACATCAACCGTTGTGACAAAGGGGATTAAAGCCGCCCCTTTACGTGTATTATGCTCCTGGAGTTTACCGTTACTCTCAAGATATTCGTAAAAGGACAAAACAAGCGCAGCGGTAAGGCAGCTATTCAAACTAATCTTATGTTCAATACAGGCTAATTTAAAGGCAGAAAAATCCTTCGCACTGATGACTTTTGTCTCTGTTATACAACGACGGTCACTTTGCTGAGCATATTGCTCGTGGGTAAATGAAATACCCTTTTTAGCCCGAATCGGCAACAGCATTAAATAGCATAAGGTTTTCAGAACCCGACCTAAACCACCAACACCTCGAAATCTAGTTGGCATTAAATCAAACAAAGGTAGAGGTACATTAGATGCACCCGACATCGAATCTAACACCTCAAGCTCGATACCATCTATCATCATGATCAGCTCATTGAGCAAATTCCACATAGAGCGACCATCACAAATAACGTGGCTTGCGCAAAACATAATCCGACATGCTTGCCGTCCATATGAATGCAATTCACAACGGCACAGTAACGCACCTTTCTCAAAACGATGATTCAGTAAGTGCTCCCCTAACGAATCTAGAGATTCCTCTTCAATCTGAGTATGTTCAAGCATTCGATGTGTTAGGGGTATCGCCAACTCCGAGACAGGCGTAAAAACATATTTCAAAGCTTGATCAGGGTGTTGGTTTACAGTGACGCGCAAATAAGCATGGCGTTGCTGTAATTGCTCAAGTGCTCGACTTAATTGTGCCAAGGCCACAGTGCCACTCACTTGAACTCCAGTCACAAGATTTCCAGCACCTGGTGCAAGACCAGCATACATATGCATCATGGTTTCATCTACATGCAATGCCCTGATCACACCCATGAGCTAATCACCACTCGCTGAAAATTTTCTCTTAAACGTTAACCCAATAATTTGCACGCTTAATACAAGCGTTAGTATCGTTGTAAGATTTAGACTAATGCCCTTTGAATGACGGAAAAGCTTTAGCATGAGCATGAATGACTTGATCACTAAAGGCTTAAATACACCTAATTCCCTAATGGCTGAACAAGTCATATAACGGTCGAGTAAGATATCCATTTCGGGCCATTCACCGTAAATCAGTGGATAATTCGGAGCTAATAAAGGCCACTTCTCTGCAGAATATACCTCTTCAGGTATTTCTTTTGCCATGGCCTCACGCAAGATACACTTGTTTTGATCATCACTTAAGTTCAAATGCGGCGGAATAGTTTTAGCAAAATCAAATAAGAAATGATCCAAAAAAATCGGTCTTCCTTCAACTGAATGTGCCATTTCAGAACGATCACCTAACACTGTCAAATTATAGGTATGTAATAAGTTGTTTATAACAAAAACCTGGCTTTGAACCAAGTCCCTACGCGCCTCAGTTTCAATGGGTTCATGTTGTCGAACAAGTGAGTCAATTGCTGTATGATCAGACAATAATTGCTGATGCTGTTTAGCGAAAATAAACTTAATACTATTTTGATAAGCTGTCGAAAATGTTCTCTTTAACTCAACAAGAGGAACATGTCCAATACTACGGCGAATAGCTTTAGAAGCTTTTTTCTGAAAATAAGATAGCGAATCTGTATGATATTTCCGCTGGGCATGATCATTCGAATATCTCAAGTAACCATTCATTTCCCTTTTAAAAAAATGATATCCAAGAAACAGTTCATCACTGCCTTCACCAGTTAGTACCACCTTCACATGTTGCGCGGCTAATCTTGAGAGCAAATACTTACCGACACCACCAAAATTTGAACAGGGGTACTCTCCATGCCATAAAGAGGCTTCTAGATTCTCGAATATATCACGCCCACGCACGGCCAGCTCATAATATTCAAGCCCTAATGCATTAGCAGTTCGGCGCGCAACCTGGCTCTCATCAAATCTCGACACGTCAGGAAATTTAATACAAAAAGCCTTGAGCGGACTTTTAAAATGTTTTTTTGCTAATGCTGCTACAATAGTCGAGTCAAGCCCACCGCTAAGATATACACCTATAGGCACTTCAGCCTGCGTACGTACAGAAACAGCGTCTTCGAGTAATGCTGCTAGCTTTTCCTTCGTTTCATTAAGATCTGTGGATGCATCGTAATGATTAGTCTTTGGAAAATTCAAAAACCAGTACTTCAAGATAACAGGTTTTTCATCTTGCTTTGAACACATGTTAAACTTTACTAGCGATCGTGCCGGTACACTTTTAATGCCTTTGAATATTGAGGTAGGCATCATAAATGAAAAGTAATCTCTGATGCTGCAGGGGTCTATCTCTGGTGGGATGACCCCTGTTGCAAAGATACCTTTCATTTCTGAAGAAATGACTACTTCTCCTTTAGAACCCATTGCATAAAATAGGGGTTTAACACCAAAGCGATCCCGAAACGCAATAATAATTCCAGCTTTAAAATCAACGATAACACCAGCAAACTCTCCCCTAAGTTTATCAACCGCTTGTAGTCCAAATCTCTGGTACAAATGAAGCACAATCTCACAATCACTGTCGGTTGTAAGATCATATGAGCCATCAGCTAACTCTTTCCTTAGTATTTTATGATTATATATTTCCCCATTAACCAGCACCTGTACATTTTTATCCGGACTTACAAAGGGTTGTCCTCCATTGTCGAGACCATTAATTGCAAGGCGTGTATGACCAAGTAAAACATTGCCAGTTCGTAAAACTTTTATTTCATCCGGCCCCCTATGCGACAGTAAACTCAGCGACGACCTAAATTCTTCTTCTTTCAATGCTAATTTAAGGCCTACTAATATTCCGCACATTAGTATGTCCAACCCAACCCAAATGCACTTTGAAGCTCATGATTTTGATCGATCAGATATTTTTGCTTCATTGCACCAAAATTCTTACATGTCTTAATCGCATATTCGGCTAAAATACTTTCAATATTTTGAACAATATGAACACGAGCATGAGATAATTGCCCCAATGCTCGTGCATGACGATAATGATAGGCCTGGTTTAATTGAGCTTCTATTTGCTTTCTAAGCTCAGGAATATTTTGATGGATGCGATCCAAAATCAAAACATAGCCATTCTCAGGCTCTCTTACCGCGAGCAGACACCGATAACCAAAGCCTTCGAGATCTAAGGATTCGATTGCACCCTGCACGAAGGCCTCACTCAGCTTCTCCCCTACCAAATCACTGGTCTGAGCAATTCGACCTATAAAACGCAATGTGGGCGTTTGTTTAAATCGACCTACTACCTCAACTTGATCTCCAATTCGGTAACGATAGACCCCGCTGCAATGACTGATAATGATTTGATAGACCTTATTCAGCACCAATTGATGTAATTCATAAATTTCATTATCTTCGCCAAGAAACTCAAAGTAAATATCCGAGATAAGAGGCACACAACCCTTTATACCCATCATTGGAATTGTCATCGGTGATTCGGTCGCTAGCAAGCCTTTACCCTGGATGTGGACGGGCAATTTTTCCGCTAGCTGATTCGCCAGAGGCTCAGCATTTGCATCTGCCCAACAGGAGACCAATTTCAATTTTGGCCAGATATTCATCCAGTCTATTGGCTCCGATGTTAAGGCTTGGACACGTTCAGGCCCCATTTCTTGGCCTATCTGACTGATGATTTGTATTTTATGTTCTTCAATCCATGCTAGCACTAATGCTAAAAATGATGGATTCCAAACCGAAATAACTTCAAGCGCTTCACATGATAAAAGTTTCAAACACAGGTTTTGTTTAAACGCCTCAGGATCTCGTGTTTGTGAAATAGTCTGATCTGTTAGCATAAAAGAAGATAAAATACGATTCCAGACTGCACCTAAATAATCAGCATCAGTATTTAAACCCACGGATACGCCCGTCTCAGTTACTTCTTTTTGATCAAAATGAGGTGATACAGAAAAATAAAACTGACCGTCACCCAGCCCTTTAATATGACTGACTAAATCAAATGCCCATAGAAAAAACATATGGGTAAAGCATTTACGTAGCTTAGCAGAATAAGGAATGTACTTTTGGGGGCCTGTACTCCCTGATGTTTTTTCATAAAACAAAACTTTATCAGCGACTAATACAGCGTTTTCTTCTTTTTTTTGTCGGAGCACCCATGGTTCAATATCGTCATAATCTACAATGGGGAGCTGTTTTCGAAAATCATTGATCGTTTGAATACCGTAATATTGACCGTACTCTGTTCTTTTCAAGTGATCGACAATCGTATTAAGCACTTTATTTTGAGCATTTAAAGGGTCTTTTAATGCCAGATGGAATCGACGTGTAAGATAAGCACCGTAACCTTTAGCTAACTGAAAAATGAAACGTTTGAGAATCACTTGAACGGCCACCACAACTTATGTACAAGCTTCATGGGTTCATCAATACCCAGCTGCTTAGGCGGTAAATCATCCCTTCGCCAGGTACCATGCATTTTATCCCATATATTTAGGTTGGCACCAAAATTTATACCATAACGATCCCTTGAATGATGCCATGCATGGTCATTCGGAAGGATTAATAGCGCGCCTAAAACCGTTTTTGCAATACCTTTAGGCTGAAAGTTAGAATGTCGCCATAAATCTAATACAGCAGTCAAGGTGAACCCGAAAAAATACACTGCTGGTTCAGCAAGCAAATACATCATGATGCTGTTCACCCACAAATACAATATAAAAAAGCTAGTCCAGAGTGTATTTCGAGAGGTGACTAAAACATCCATTTGTCGAGCCGTATGGTGAACTCTATGAATGGGCCAAAACGTCTGTGTATGTAAACATCGGTGATTCCAATAATAGCCATAGTCCAGGATTACAAAACTACATAGGAAGGCAAGAAAAGGATTCAAGACGAGCGTTCCAGCCCAATCAGGTAACAAAAATCTGAGAGATGCAACAATTATAACGACCTTGAGCCATTGGATCATCACACCTTGCATAATCAGGTTGGAAATATCCAAAACCCAATCGTCAAGTGTTCGATTTCTAATAAGAACAATTCCACCAGAACGAGCGAAGGTAGCAATGACTAGTACACAAAAAGCGAGCCCTAACATCATTAGGTTCCAATCTAATAAAAACCAATCTGGCTGGATGCTTTCCACCTTAATCATATTTAACAACCATTCATTTATAAATGCGCTCGTTTCGGATAAACATTAAATATACATAGATAAATTTTTACGCTTTTGCGTTAACAAGCGAGGATCACAACCTTTACTAATTTCATTTTGTATGGACTCCACCCACACGTGAATAATATCTGCTGGGGTATTAGAAAAATCAGCCCCATATTTCTTTATCACTTGCATTTGCATCGCCAAGGCTTCAATATCTTGATCAATAATTTTTTGCCCTTGCCAGCGAATAATAGGCTCTGCCAAACGATTCCAAATACCATAGTTATAGGTTAAATCCGTATAAACTAAGGTTTCATCTTCTTCCAGCGGGACACACTGGGATGTGATGATAAAATGGCGTTTCGGGCCAAAAATGTACTCAACACAACTCACGTTCGGCATAATAAACTCATCAGTATGCTCAATTGTGCTGCTTTTTGGATTCAAAAATCTGGAAAACCAGCCAAGATTATTCGTTTCATTAGTGTACGTTGCTTTAACCTCTCCATGTTTACGCTCGACAGTTACATCTATTTTCTGTCCTCTCGGGGTTCGAAAGATACCAGGGTGAACATAAACTGTGTGAGGAATATCGATAAAGTTCTCTACGCAGTTTGTTACATTATTCTGAAATCGATTGATCAAACGGGTCGTGTGCCAACCCTTTTCTCGATGATAGCGCATCTTAAAGGGTTGTTCTCGGGTTACTTTGTCAGGGCTAAGGCAGACATAAACATAGCCATCTTGCTCCGTTGCCAAATAAGTGGTCGCTTTTCGACTGGCTGACTGCTTAAAGTGACTACCCTCTGAAGGGACCGATATCACTTGCCCTTCCTTGTCATAAACCCAACCATGATAAGGGCATTGCAACTGACCACCACAAACCTTTCCACCAGACAAACGAGATGCTCGGTGCTTACACCTATCTTGCATAATCACAGCTTGCCCCAGATCATCGCGAAATACAGCCAACCATTCACCTAGCACCTTTCTTGCTAATACATGATTCTTTTTAAGCTCCCTGCTTTCTGCAACTATGTACCAAAAATCTTTAATGTTCATCGACGTTTCTTATGACTTCTTTTATATTAACAACTCGGTATAACCCTTTAAAATTTGCTTAAGCTTAACCAAAACTTAATGGCTTAACTCGAATAGCACCCGTCATTTCAATTTGACAAGCTAACCGTGCTTTAGGATTGTCTGAAGCAAAAGCGTCTAACATCTCTTGCTCTTCAGGTGACACTGGCGGTAAATCTCCTTCCGCTTCAACAAGACAGGTTCCGCATATTCCAGTACGACATCCAAACAGCAAAGGGGAATTAGTTGCATCTAAGACTTCAGACAAACTCATACCTCTAGTCACAGGAACCGGAGGATAGTCGGGGTCGTAAAAAGAGACCATATAAACTTCAGGTTCTATCATCGCTTTTTCTCCAACATCGAAACAAAAACTTATCTATCTCTAGCCCATCTGTTTAATGGGGGATGACCGACGTTTCATCATGTTAAGCATACTCAATCGGCGTCTTAAATTGACGCATTGCCTTCTTATTATTGTCTAAATACTTTTTAACATTCATCTTACTCATCAGCGCTAGCTGTTTATTCGATTTTGAAACATACCCTAAGGGCTCTAAAAATTTTTTATAGGATTCAATCGCTAAGGTCATAACATTGCTTGCACGGTGTATGCCTTCATTTTCATGAATAAAGCATCGTACTAGCATTTGTTTCGCTTCAGCATCATCCATATGGAATAACTTGCTTCTTAAAATTTTATAGATTGCCTGAAATAAAGCTGGGTCATACCAAAATAATCCATTTACACACACCGAAAAATTACTATGATCCTTCTGGCAACCTGTAATACTCATATTGCCTACCAAGGTTTCGAATTGAGTGGGTGCAGGTAAGGATCGAATAACTTCGTGACCAATAATACAAGAACTATTAAAATGGAAAGATTCATCCATATAATGGTAGTAACTAATTGCGGAAGGAATGGGTGCGCTGTCCTGATTCGGGTGGTCTCTATAGTACTGACTCAGGCGCTGTTGTACCAGCTTACCATTGAGTGTTCTTAAGCCACGTACGGTAAAATACTGGGATGCAATAAACGCACTCCCTGAGGATAATAAAGCGAATGAGCGCAATTGCAATTTTCTCCATTGATCTTTCAACCAATTCGTACGTGGAAAAATCATCGTTTGGGCATACGGATGACGCATATCAAATGAAAAAATACGCTGACCAAATAGCGCCTGTTCAACTTGTTCAGAAACGGTAAAAAAAGCATTAATATGTGCTCGTTCCTGGCTGGACTCCAAATCCAACATGTCACAAACTGCACGAAAATCATTAATACCATATAGGCCAGCTGCACTGGTCTGGTTAAAGAATATCGTCGCAATCTCAGCAGATATGATTTGTGAATAGTAGGCGACCCAATAAAGTTGATTGAGCAGCATTCGTTGACTACTTGTTGATTCATCCCATAATGGCGTTCCATAGAGCAACGAATACGCTTCTGGATTCCAATATTGGTCTTTACAGGACTCATAGTTAAAACGTTTTGCACACTGATCTAATAACTGAGTATGATCTAACTCCCTATTCTTTCGGTGGTTGATTTCCAATCTTTTAGATGTTTTAGTATCTAAACTGAGACGCGAAGGCTCTCTCGGTAACAAGG
>JAYPYM010000028.1:1590-27067 GCA_038135915.1 Gammaproteobacteria bacterium | reverse complement strand
AAAATGGCACGTAAACATATTGGCTGGTATACGCAATATATTTGCCAGGGTATTTTTTTTCGCAAAAAGTTTAATTTGAT
Organism: Gammaproteobacteria bacterium; assembly: GCA_038135915.1. Classification (GTDB taxonomy): domain Bacteria; phylum Pseudomonadota; class Gammaproteobacteria; order Pseudomonadales; family UBA6940; genus JAYPYM01. Next base: position 26,987 of record JAYPYM010000028.1, on the reverse strand, counting down.
CACAGACGCAGCGCATCAATTGGACTGTGTTCAAGAGTACTTTGAGCAATTAACGAAGGAGGGGTATAAATAGCATGAGTGAACATAACGCGACAACCGAAGTAGATCTTAACATGGAATCATACACAGACGATCGTTCTGATAGCCAGTCATCACATAGCGCACAAAATAGTCTTGCGCTACCAGGTGAGCATCGCGCACAAACCCTCAGGGACTACGTAGAAGTAGCATTAAGAAACTACTTTGAACACCTTGACGGACACCCAGCGACTCAAGTTTACGAATTGGTTTTATCGGAAGTTGAAGCACCACTTCTGGAAACCGTCATGGAATACACACGTGGAAATCAAACTAAAGCCTCGGGCGTGTTGGGATTAAATAGAGGTACTCTCAGAAAGAAATTAAAGCAATACGGCCTCATTTAATTGCTAGCCAATAAAACTAAGGCTTATAACATCATACAACAGATTAAAAATTTTCCCACAAGGCGCAGTATTTGGCCTTGAGGAAATTTTTCCAACACTTTCCATACAATTACCAATACTTTCCTATGTCTTACAAAACTCCTGAAACCTCTAAGCAAGCTAAGCGTGCACTCATTAGCGTATCTGACAAACATGATATCACTTCTTTCTGCAAAGCACTGATATCATTTGGGTACGAGATTGTCTCCACTGGCGGAACCTATAAACAACTCCTTGCAAATGATGTCCCCGTAACAGAAGTGCGGACAGTCACCGAGTTCCCTGAAATCATGGACGGTCGAGTGAAAACGCTTCACCCAAAAATTCACGGCGGCATATTGTCGAGAGGAGAGGTCGATAAAGCTGTTCTTCAGGAGCACCAAATCCAAGAGATCGACTTAGTAGCGGTTAACCTCTACCCTTTTCAACAAACCATTGCCAAGCCTAATGTGAGACTGGCAGATGCCATTGAGAATATCGATATTGGTGGCCCAGCTATGATTAGGGCGGCAGCAAAAAATCACGATAGGGTCACCGTCGTCGTCGAGCCTAGTGATTACAATAGTATTATTGAACATTTAAAAGAAAATAATGGTTGTACGCAAATAGCACTGAGAAAAAAACTCGCTGCAAAAGCGTTCGCTCATACGGCAGCATATGATGCTGCCATATGTGGGTACTTAAGCTCAGATAACAACATAGATGAATCTACTATCACAGAAAAAGCAGCCTCTAATGAATCAACGGCTACTCCATTACCACAACATCTAGTACTGCCTTTTGAAAAAATTCAGACAATGAGATATGGTGAAAACCCTCACCAAGCAGCAGCATTCTACGCTAACGCCAGTATGACCGAACAAGGCGGCCTCGCGGGTGCAAGCGTGCTACAGGGCAAACCTCTCTCGTACAACAATATTGCAGATGCTGATGCCGCGCTAGAAACCGTTAAATCATTTGAAAACCCAGCTTGCGTCATTGTTAAGCACGCCAACCCATGTGGCGTTGCGGTTCGTAGCAGTCTTATTGAAGCTTATCAGGCAGCCTATGAAACTGATCCGAATTCAGCCTTCGGGGGAATTATTGCTTTTAACAAGCCACTCGACGTGAAAACGGCCAGCAAAATTATATCCCAGCAATTTGTGGAAGTCATTATTGCACCAGAGGTTACAAAAGACGCCTTATCAGTGCTGACCGATAAGCCCAACATCAGGGTACTAAGCACAGGTGACTGGTATAAGAGTGAAAACTTAGCCTCTCGTTTCGAACTTAAAACCGTTTCTGGCGGATTGCTAGTTCAGTCGTCGGATACCAAAATGGTTGAACCCGATTCCATGGAAGTCGTGAGCGAGAGAACACCTTCTAAAGATGAATGGAAAGACTTAAATTTCGCCTGGAAGGTTGTTAAGTTCGTCAAATCAAATGCAATTGTATATGCCAAAGACGAACAAACCATCGGCATAGGCGCGGGACAAATGAGTCGCGTATATAGCGCGAAGATTGCATCTATTAAAGCTGAAGACGAAGGCCTCACTGTTGCTGGAAGTGTCATGGCATCTGACGCATTTTTCCCATTCCGAGACACAATAGACAATGCGGCGAAAGCTGGTATTAAAGCGATTATCCAGCCCGGAGGATCTATGCGGGACAAAGAAGTCATTGAGGCAGCTAACGAATACCAGATAGCAATGATATTTACTCGCACGCGGCACTTTCGCCATTAAAATAGATGAGTCATCTGACTTAGAGCAATCAATCACTAGAGACTATTCACTTTCCTATACCAACGGAGATCCTAGATGAACCTTCTGATTATAGGTGCAGGCGGCAGAGAGCATGCACTCGCATGGAAAGCACTTCAATCGCCAAAAATAAAAAAAGTTTTTGTTGCACCAGGTAATGCAGGCACTTACACAGAGCCGAATATCGAAAACCTCGATATTCAAATCAACGAACAAGATAAACTCATTGATTTCGTAAAGTCTAATAATGTAATACTTACCATCGTTGGCCCTGAAGCACCACTGGTTGAAGGTATAGTAGATCGTTTTGAAGCAGAGCAGCTAGCCTGCTTTGGCCCAACTCAAAAAGCAGCTCAGCTGGAAGGCTCGAAAGCGTACTGCAAAGCATTCCTGAAAAGACACCATATACCAACAGCAGATTCCGAAACTTTTGAATCAATTGAACCAGCTCTAGACTACCTCAACAAACAAAATTTGCCGATCGTCATTAAAGCCGATGGACTCGCAGCGGGTAAAGGGGTCGTCATCGCACAGTCTAGGTCAGAAGCCGAAAATACAGTTCGAGACATGCTCGAAGGCAATCGATTTGGTAAAGCTGGTCACCGAGTCGTCATAGAAGAGTTTCTCGAAGGAGAAGAAGCCAGTTTCATATGCATGCTGGATGGAAAATCTATATTGCCCTTAGCTACATCCCAGGATCATAAAGCACGTGATGAAGGTGACAAAGGGCCAAATACCGGCGGGATGGGCGCCTACTCACCTGCGCCTGTGGTGACACCAGCCATACACAAAACAGTCATGGAGACCATTTTCGAACCAACATTAAGAGGCTTGCAAAGCGAAGATATCACTTACAAAGGCTTTCTTTATGCTGGTCTCATGATCAATCAAAAAGGGGAAGCAAAAGTCTTAGAGTTTAACTGTAGATTCGGTGACCCAGAAACCCAGCCCATTTTAATGCGCCTAAAATCCGATCTAGTTGAACTTTGCACAGCAGGCGTAGAAGGCACGTTGGACCGATTAAATACTGAATGGGATCCTCGTACTGCAGTTGGTGTGGTCATGGCTGCAGGCGGTTATCCCGAAGAGTACCAAAAAGGCGAGGTTATTTCAGGGCTAGATAACTTTGACGAAGCGTATCATGAGGCAATAAAAGTTTTCCATGCTGGTACGTCAATGAAGGGGAATGAGATAGTTACCAATGGGGGTAGAGTACTCTGCGTTACAGCATTGGGCAGCACATTAAAGGAGGCTCAATCCTTAGCTTATAGCTCTGTTAATAAAATCCACTGGAATAACTGCTTTTTCAGAAAAGATATCGGCGACAAAGGGATAAGATAAGCGCACGAGAAAATAATGAGCAGGGATGCGTAAAAAAATACATGAAAAGCCTCTTCAGCATGTCGATATTTTTTACACATCCTAATCCAAGCCTGAAAATTTTAAAATAATCCTATAAAAATCAATAACTTATATTTTGGCCTGCTTTTTGCTTAACTGCGGTAGCTTTAAACATAAAACTACTAGGAGTTAAACAAATGCTTAAGAAACTATTAGCAACATGCACCTTTGGTCTATCTTTAATGGGCGCTAGCGCAATGGCCGCACCTCTTACAGGTAGCGTATCTTTCGGCGACCTTTCTGGTGGCTTCTCAATCGATTTCGTTGGCGACAAATTCGACTTCGTTGATGCAGCAGACAATGCTTCGATCACTAACGCAACTGGTACTTATGCTACAGAACTAGGTGCTACTACTACTGCTACTTTCTTTGACTTTGACTACGGTGCTGGCTTTGCTGCCACTAAAGTTTGGTCTGCTGGCGGTATGGAGTTCATCCTTGAGTCACTAGGTACTGTCCACGAGTTTGTTAACAGCGCGGTACTCATCCTTAACGGTACTGGCTACATCGACAATGGTGGAGAAATCACTTCAAACGTTGATTTCAGCTTCTCAGCACAAAACAACGGTACTTTCAGCTGGTCTGCTGGCGCTTCTTCTGTTAGCGAGCCAAGCACACTTGCTATCTTCAGCCTTGGTCTAGCTGGTCTAGCTATCTCAAGAAGAAAGCTTAAAAAATCTTAAGACCAAAGATCGTTGCTGACTGATAAGGGAATCTACTTCTTATCTTTCAGCAAAAAAAGCGGTGCTCAGCACCGCTTTTTCCGTTAAAAAAGGCCTCTTTTTACAAAAGCCCTGTCAAGCAATAAAAAACAACACCCTACACCATATGAAGGCCAATCATTCAGATAGAGCGAGTCGGATTTACTACATCATACCGCCTGCTTCTTGCACTTTCTGCTGGTCTGGCATGGTCGCCTTAAGCAAGGCCTCATAATGCGCATAAGACATAAGAACAGCTTTCCTGCGCCCTGATTTATGTATGCTCACTGGCTCGTGCTCAGCTGCATCTAAATAACGCCCTAATCTATTCTTTAACTCTGTGGCTGAAACATTCATTCAGAAGCTCCTCTATCTAAAACAAAAATCGAATCAAATTGACCTCATCGTCTAACAAGCGCAAATTAGCAACTCTGCACCTGTTATACATAAAGAATAGCTAAGGTTAAAAATCATACAAAACCTTTTTTTTCTAAGAACAAGCGTTTTTAGATCAACTTCTTTAGAAAATGAGTTATTCAATTCTCCAAGTACTATTTTAGACAACCAACGACAGCTCCTTCAGCTAGAAAAACGTTTCAAAACGTTAGCTAAGGAAGGAGTAGATAATAGGTTCAACAGTCACTTTAGTTATTTTATGTAACAAGCAAGCACAAATAATTTCTAAATTCACCTGGAAAAATGAAACACACTTTTCAGGTTGCTACAAATCTTAACCAGCGAACCTGCTCCCACAGCAAATACATTTGCAATAGTCGCTACAGCAACAGGCGGGCAAGCCAGTAACGAAAATCCGACTTGCACAACACTGACCATCAACCATATGAATCAAAAACTACCCAACACCTGCTGGCCTTAAAGCGAGATAACTTTAAAACAACTTAAAAAGTTTCTGCCCAGTGTTGCCTGGTATTCGCTGTAATCACCATCGTGTTGGTATCGTAGGGAGCAACTGGGCTCGCCACCACTTGGACACATGCGCTAAGCGGCTCTGGACCAGGGCATTGACTCAATACTGCCTCATAGTAAGCAGGTTTCGATCGAAATGGGGTCGGAAAATCCAAATCCGATGGCGTCGTAGTGTAGACGAGGTTTTCAATGTAGTAATTCTCTTGACGAGAAATAACTTCTCGAGCAAAATCGCGGCCTGCACTTTGCTGAACTCGAATTTGATATTTACCATAGGACGGCATAGCAATGGCTAAAATGGTTGTTAAAATAGCGGCTACTACTAAAACTTCCATTAAACTCACGCCTTTTGCATGATTCATTCGGTTTCGTGTAAATATCATAAAGAAGTCCTAAGGTATAGCCGCCCATGCTGCATTTGAGCTTTCGTTACTCCTAAGTGACCAAGTGGAGTCTATCGTTGCATTTACGGGTGTAGCAACAACTTTCACGCAAAATTTCAAGTCGTTCATTGGCGGTGGGTGATCACAAACAACAGCAGATACCGTAAACCTATGCGAACTGGTACCATCCCCATCTGCATCTACCTCTCGAGATTTAATATTAGCTGCACTACTATAACCTAAGTTTGTTAAATCGGTCGTATATTCGTAGGGTGAATTTGTTTTATATAGGTTCTGCTTTTGCATCACTTCAAGAATCAGGGATTTTGCTTCGTCCTGCCTTTTACTCTGCAAGTACTCGCTATAACTTCCCATCGCGAATTTACCCAGCACGGAAACTAAAGCTACGATAACAAGCAATTCGATTAGGGTAAAACCTTTTGGTGAGCGCTGCGCTATGGAAAAATGTTTCATAATACAGAGCTTAGTCCTCTGGTAACTGAGTAGGTAGAATCAATGATAAAAGTGGACTGATGCACCTGCCTCAGTTCATCGTCATTAATTGTGATGGGGTGACTAAATAAATTAAAAGTTCTAGACTGGCTTTTAACACTTCTTGGGATGCCAGACTCAATCAGTATTGCAACAGATACCGCCCAAACAGTTTCGCCAGCTGGAACATCTGGGTTATTTTGAGATGTTTCATCTGAAAGATGATACTGAATTCTCATATCTGTTACGTTCGATTGGATAACAACCCCTGACCCAATAGCTGCTGCATCTGTTAAATTATATGCTTGACATTCCAAACCAGAAGTTGTGACAAAAAATTTATTAACAATGACATCGCCAGGGTCAACAGTGACGCCATTGCAAGCTATATTATTTTGCGGATCAAGTTTGATCGCGATCCATTCATCTAAATAAGAACAATAAGAGTCAGCCGCGAGCTCACCGCCACCCTGTACTTCACAATCATTAGCCCAACTTGGCTGAATCGGTTTAACACTGGTCCAAGGCCCTAGGCCTCCATTCCCAGCATCCCGAATATGATTACCCAATACATTAAGTGCATTCAAGCCACTTTGAGCAACAAGGTTATAAGCCCTAGACTTTTCACTAAATGAGTAGGTCATTAAATAATATTTGATCCCACCTGCTGCTACAACTGAGGAAATACCTAGAACAAATAATACTTCCAGTAAGCTGACTCCTTTAATTGACAATCGATTTGTCATCACTGATCCGCCTTAAGGCTTATATATTATTATCATCAAAGGACCGCCTCTTTAACAAAGCTAAATCTTCTATTTGCGATTCTACTGGATGCATCAGACCAACTGATATTGACTTGAATAATTGCATCGGGGTCACAAGTGGTTGCAGTACTGGGTGCGCAGCTAATACTCCATTCAAGATCGGATATATACTCCGCATTACCAGAGCAAAATACGGACTTAAGGTCCATATCTTCTGGGTCTGTATAAGTGTTTGCACAATTTATATTGCTTTGATCTTTTACATATTGTTTGGACAGCCGTAACGATTCTCTCACCGCCATCCGACCGAGTATATCTTCCGACATCAAGTTTGCATGCAGTATGTTTGAGCTATGCGAAGTATTCTTGAGAGATACATTCAAGAGTTCATTAAATGCTAATACACTGAACCCAAAAATTGCAACCGAAACCAATTCACCTATTAATGTAGCACCGAGTTGTTTTCTTTTAATGTTCATTTACTTCATTCCTAACAGCTGGTATTTGTGGCTATAGGTTCTAGGAACTCAGCGGATAATGAGTTTAAACTAATTTCATAATCTGAGTTATTCGCATTAGATGTAGTACTACAGAAGGTGAGCGTCGTTACCCCACTATATCCAGAATCAACTCTCCCATAAACGTCAAAAGGAATAGCTAATGGGTTGGCACTACCCAAATCGAAATCTGTATGGCTTGAAATCTTGATACTGCTCGTGCTTAGCGTTTCAGCTGTGGCGTCGTTATTAATGTCTACCTTTACTTTAGCTACCAGAGCAGGTGGTGTTGATGATACGATCTCGATCTCACAAGTAATTTCTTTTAAATAAGACATTGCGTGTGATTTACATAATTTTAAGACATGAGCAACTGAAGTAGCTGACTCTTTGGTTTGATGAAAGGAAACCTGACTATTAAAAGAAGGCACTGAGAATAGAAAAATAAAACTAACGATGCTAGTAACCACCAGCACTTCAGCCAGAGTATACCCTAAAGCTTTTTTAGCTCTTTTCATATACATAACACATTCCGTCCTACTACTTCTGAAAATGTTCGCATAAGTAGCTAAATACTTAAATTGTATAATCGTTTAGTATTGTAATTTTTTATAAAGTTAGTACTGATTACAAAAAAATATGCTAACAAAAAGCGAACAGTTTATTTAGACGCATTAATCTATTATAAAACACATACCCTAGCGCTGCATGAAATTTCATAATGAAATTGTTTCAGTCTCATCAGCCTGAAATAGGCAAGTATTGGCTTATCCCACAGGGGAGATTTTAGAAAATAAAGAAAACCTAGCTTATACTTATACTAGCGTTAAGTACCACCTCAAGGGGAATTTTTGGTGAAACACCTCTATCGATCAAATCGCGGTATTTCTTTGTACATTATTATGCCGTTGTGCGCGATTACCAGTTTAATGACGCTGTCTGTTGCAAGCAAATTCCTTTTTAGACCACAAATTTCTAACAATACCTACTATCAATCAATGACACGCCATCACTCCAAAGAAGAGGCGTTTGCACAGGTTGCTCACTATTCTGACCTTGATATCCTCAATACAATCAGCACGACTGCAACGCCCATCACTGCAAACGGGGCAACCAAATTTGGCAGTGGCTGGGGAGGATCAACTGGAACCCTAGCCGGTCACATACAAAGGTTACCAAACAGCACCTGTGTTGGCAGTAGCTTCACCTGTGCCAACTATGAAATTCAAGTTGAATTTACCCAGGAAGGATTACTTTCAGCTAGAAATCATGTTTTGACCGTTCAATCAGTTTTGCCTTAATCATACTAAGTTTTTTTCGAGTAACTAGTTATGTTCAAATATACTCTTTCTCTCATCTTTGTGCTTGCAGCTAACCTTACATTAGCTAATGAATTAGACATTCTAAGAGACGCTAATCGCACCTATGAAACAAAACCAAATATTGTATTTGTCATGGAGCTTAGCGATTATCGCAGTCCGTATCACCCTGGCTTAAATCTTAACGGCTATAACAGCATAGATGATTCCACCCTAGAAATTGTCGAATGGACAAAGCCGACGGCAGATAATACTCCTTACACATATCATTACATCAACACGCTTCCAGCTGCCTTAATTGACTTCACCACAGCCAGTTTTTCTGTGAGGCATAAACATGCCTCACCACGGCAATATACTGGACTGCTAGGTCAAACCCTCCCTACTGCTTTGGTGGGTGACGCAACTGCCTATGTCACTTATTTGGACTCCGCCACCTCTAACCTTGGTACACTTCAAACAGACCACCGATACGCCATACCTGGCTTTACCACAGGCGGTAGGCCTTGGGCTCAGCTACACACACACATTAATGGAAACATCACTGAACCATTTATTCCATTTTGGACAGATTCATCTGGTATCAGGCCTGCTCCGCTTGTTGGGGATCTCGTAGAATTTCGATTCCAGCAGAAAGGTATTGGCAGGCTTTCAGTCAGGAAGGATCTATTGAAGGATATCGTCTACAAAACCCACGCCATGGGCGGTGCACATGTTGCAATCATGTACCCTCTTTCAAATACTGCGGGCAATTTCCGAAACCCCAGCCCTCCACCCGCTTACAGTAGTTGGCCCAAAGATCCATATGATGCTGAAGAACCCAACCGTTTTTCTTCTAGCTATAGAAGCCTAGGTTCCAGGGATCCGGATTTTTTTCATGATTATAATGATAACGGCTCTTACGTTTTGAAGCACTTTGAAGATACCTCAACGCTTGCCGGTGCAGATGCGATTGTAGAAAAAATCCATAACACTAAGAAGCACTATGCATTTGGGGGCAGCATACCATATGCTGAAACCATGCAAGAAATTAGGACCTACTTTCAAGGTGGTACATCTCTTTGGGATAAGTCAAAGCTAGATAACCCATCCATGATTGCATCGGATGAAATGGCAGATCCACGGATACTGTTTGGGGATTCAACCGCAACACCGCCGATACCGAGCGCAATTGATCCAGCTGCTTATGTATCTGGTGATGTGACTGTTCACAGCGCTTACAATTCCATTTGGGATACCAACCCTTGCGGTCATAATGTCGTCATCATGCTAGAAGACGGAACTATGGGTGCCGAGGGATACGATGATTTTCACGCAAATACTCAAATATCTACAGAACTTGGTGGTGTTACCATTCCTGCAGCCCCCTATCCCAACCAGTCTTACGACCCGATTATTTCACATTCCTTACTGGACGACTATATCAAGTACCTAGGAGAGAATGATTTAGATGGTTCCGCAGGCGGCACTCAAACGATAGAGGCTCGGTTTATTGCAACGAATGAGCCAATGGATAGCGTTTTCGATGATCCTGGTTCTGAATACAATATTTTTCTAAGCTATATACGCCCACCAAAAGATAGTAAGAGAAAAAAAGGGTTTCGGTATGGACGGTCAGATACAGACCCTGGCGGGTACGCAGTACCACTGAGTGAAGAGCTTGAAATGACGGTGGAAGACATCATCAACCCATCTGTTGAAAGCTATTCATTGGTGATACCGCCCGCCGAAGACAATGCGTTTAGGCAAGGCACTGCTGCCTACCTAACGGTGAGCACAATAGACGGCGATGTATCAAACATAAAAAGATTTAACGTAGTCGGTGGCCAAGTAGTCAATACGTTAAATCAGCCAATATTTGATGCAAACGGCAACCTGATAGCGGCGAATGCCAGGCTAGGGGTTTGGGCAGCTGGTAACACAGACGAGCCCTTATTGTCCGGTGGCGCAATTGAAGTGTTTGACCATACAGCGACAACACGTTACTTTCAATACGAAGCAAGCCCTAACCTTGGCACAATCAATACCACCAATGGTAATGTAACAGGTGGCGCTTCTCCAAGTAGAATGAATGACTATGACACCACTTCTGGTATGTTCTCAAACAGGAGTCTGATCAAACAAACAGGCGGGGTAGATGCTCACGACTCATGGGACGGTGATGGCTCGAGAACAGATTCCTTTGCTAAATTTGGCGCAGCACTCCACGCTGAGCCCAAGGTTTTTCAATACCATCGATCCGCTGGTGGCATCTCCAGATTATTTCTGCCCACCAACATGGGCTTCTTGCATAGTTTTGACGCAAATACTGGCAAAGAAAAGTGGGCCATTGCCCAAAGAAGATTCCTTAAATCCGTCAGCCGCGCATCAGTTCCACAGGGTGGTTCATTAAATGGGTTAGATGGTGACATCGAACTCTTGCATCTTGACGAAAATTTAGATTCAGACCTACTCTCTACCAACAGTGCAACGGCCGTTGACCCTGGTGAAAAACTCTACCTCTATGCGTCCGCTAGGAGAGGCGGACAATTATTGATTGGCTTGGATGTGACGCACCCAGATACCCCAGACACCCTTTGGCGAATTACCGAAACGACAACTGGGTTTGCAAACTTAGGTGATACCTGGAGCACGCCTAAAGTGAGTTACTTACAAAAGGGCCCACCAAATGCCGACGGCACCATGGATACAATTCCAGTGCTCTTTGTCGGTGCCGGCTATGATGATGCCTATGATGACCCAACCTTCAGTGGTACAACTACAAAAGGCGCGGGCATTTATATGATCGATGCAGTCACAGGTACAAAACTTTGGGGCGCTGCCTTAACTTCTGGGGACAGTTCAACCAGTGCCGTTGGCAATATGAATTACCCCATTGTGAGCGATATTAAACCCTTTGACGTTGACTTTGACGGCGCAGTGGATCTTTTCTATGCCGTGGATATTATGGGTCAAATATTTAGATGTGATATTGAAGATCTGGATTCTAGTGCTGGCGCAAACGCCAAGCCTTCGGCCAGCGAGATTGGTTGCGACAGAATTGCAAGGCTTGACAGCACAAATTCGAGAAGGTTCTATGCTGACTTAGATGCAGTAACGGTGCTTTCAAAAGGCGGCCTAATTGATCGGATCGGGTTAGCCATTGGTTCTGGCAACATTAATACCCCTGATGAAATCAGCACCACAAAGGATCGGTTTTATGTGGTCTTTGATGAGTCACCCATGGTAGAGCCAACCACACATTTAAATCTCACCCAAAGCGACCTAGCAAATGCTACCTCTCACTCAAGCACACCCTTAGACCTCAACGCACTGAATAAGAAAGGCTGGTATATTGAATTAAACAACGGTGAAAAGGTGCTTAGTGGTGCCACAACCTTCCTGCATCGGACAAGCTTTCAGACTTATTACCCCTTTATCAGCACACCAGCACCTACATCAGCACAAACATCTTCTTGCCCAGAAAATGAAGTCACCTCTGGTTACTCTGGGAGAAATTTCTTAGTGAACCTAAAAGATGCCTCCCTGGTTACAAACGCAGGTGGCGCTGACCCCAGGTCCAGAACAACCAGCATTGGTACTGGGACACCGAGAAAACCGACTGTTCTCATTCAACGAAGCACAAGTGGTGAAGAAACTTCGGCTACTTTCTCATTAGGGGGGGCACCGGGGATCACCACCACAATGACGCCGACACTGATCAATACCCATCATTCGGATGAGTTGCGTCAGTAAAAGGGTGTCACACTCGAGTACTTATTATGATTAAGGCCGTTTCCCACTTGCGGCCTATAGATTTTCTAATTCTTCTTTCATACCTTGTAAAAAATAATTAAGCTTTTTTAGACAAACAGTCTATACAACTAAAAAAACGTAATATTCTAATAAACAAGTTTACATTCATTTCTGCTAAACTGAAGTCAATAAGCAACTAAAAGAATAAAAAAATAGTAAATTTCTATGAAGCGCTCGGGTTTTACCTTTATTGAACTGCTGGTTACGTTATCGATTGCATCGATTGGATTCATGTTCGCTGCACCATCATTTGAAAATATTATGGAGGATGTCCAGTTAAGAAATGCAGTTAGCCAGTTCACTTCCACATTTAGTTATGCTAGAGCAGAAGCGCTACGAAAAGGGAAAGCCATTACAATTTGCCAATCATCTACCGGGTTAGATTGTGATGGTACCAACTGGGAAGATGGTTGGCTTGTATTCACTGACCATGATTATGACGAAAACTATGAACCAAGCGACGGCGATGAAATTTTAAGAATTTGGGAAACACTACCTGCATCATTCACCATGAACAGCGATAATATTCAAACGACAATTGTATTCTCACCGAGCGGTACGTTATACGAACCGAAAAACTCAAAAAGTATCATTTCAATTTGCTCTGAAAATAATCTAGTGGGATCAAAAGGCATTATTTTAACAAGGATTATGGCTTACCCAGCACGAGACACAAATGACAATGATATTCCAGAGTCGGAAACTGCTACCACTTATACAGACTTAACGAGTTGTGACCCATGACCAACCGCAAGGGCTTTACTTTAATCGAAGTTCTAGTATCTGTTTTTTTACTAGCGCTAGGTTTCACCTGGTTTTCTTCTCTACAAGCTCATAACTTAAAAACAACGTCCAGCGCATTCCACCGTGCTCAAGCCGTGATGCTTGCAAACTTTATGATGGATGCGATGAGAGCAAATCGAGAAGCAGCAATTACAGGTCAGTACAACTTGGGGACTAGAAGCTCACCGGTTTGCGAAACACCTACTGGTACTGGGTTAGTAGCTGATAATCAAATTGATTGGTTCAATAGCATGAAAAAATTATTAGGTAACGAAGAAACTACTTGCGGCATGGTGGATTGCAATGCTTCAGGTTGCACTGTTCAAGTGATCTGGAATGATTCACGAGCGTCAGGAAAAGAAAGCGAAGTCATTGAAATTATGAGCAAAGTGGATAGGGTTTAACTGCGTGTACAGGAATATAGAAAGACAAAAACTGTTTGGTTTGACACTGATCGAGCTCATGATTGCTTTAGGCATCGGTTTATTTGTATCAACTTGTTTTGTGCTGATATTTGTTTCTAATGTCCAATCCAGTATGCATATAGAAAGCATGTCCAGATTACAGGAGAACGCGCGCTATGCTTACGATACCTTAACTAGAGATATTAGAGAAGCAGGCTCTATCATCTGCAGCGGTAACCACGACGTAGCCAATGTCTTAAACGTATCAAATGAAAATAAGTGGTGGACAGTTTGGGAAGGAATCAAGGGTTATGAAGCTGATGACACAGAGTTTCCATTTGCAGTAGGCACCGCGGCTGGTGAACGCGTTGCTGGTACCGACAGTTTCGTCATTCAAAGCGGTACCATCGGCAAAGAAGGAATTGCTTTCAACCATTACTCCTTAGGCGGACAATATCAAAACCCATTAGACATAGACAATTGGACTGACTATAGCCCTGGCGGTGATCGTTGGTTACCCTTTTTTCAATTAAAGCATCCTAGTTTTGCTTACGCAGCTGACGATGACTATGAAGACATGATTATAGGCAAAGACTACTATTTCAATGTAGAGTCTGGGCAAGTCGTGTTAGCTTGCGACAGTTCAGGCGCTGCAATTTTTCAAGCGGCAGTTGAACATGGAAAAAGCATGGGGGGTGTTTATATGTCCGGTGGATCGGTTATGTTCCCAGTGCACTCTAGTTTAACAGCCACTCATGGGAACCAATTTTATCCTGGAAACTGCTCAACGGGGCTTGGTTTTCCAACTGATTGCTCTTCAACAATTGGTAACACGCGTTTTTTTGAAAGAACCGATTGGCATGCTCAACACTTACCATTTAGCCAATATTACGCCGCTGCCTGGTACGTAGGGTATAACCTAAGGGGGAAAAAAACTCTATTTAGAGCAACGATTACAAATGAGGCAATCATTTCCGAAGAATTAGATGAGATGCTTGAAGGCGTCACTGACTTACAACTCGAATACCTAGAAACAAATTCCGATGGCGACCTGAATAACGCCTATGTTGACGCAGACCATATTGCAGATTGGAAAAGAGTCGTAGCCGTCAAACTAATTGCTATCATAGAGTTACCCGATCTGGCTCATGCCAATAATAATCAATTGGAGTGGCATACAATCGTCACACTAAGGAGCAGGGATGCATTTTTTGAATAGAAGCCCTCAATTTCCAACAAGAAGCAAGAGTAAAGGGTTTACACTCCTCATATGTTTAGTTCTACTGTTAATGGTCACAATTACTTCAATGCATGGAATAGACAACTCAGCAATACAAGAGAAAATGACCGCGATTACCTATGATCGTAGCATTGCCCTTCAAAGTGCAGAGTATGCGCTGAGAGTTGGTGAAGATCGTGCTGACCAGCAAGCTCAGCTAGAACATGAAGGCTTTCCAGAAGAGATAGGGACAGTAGATACAATGGGCCTATGGAGATGCGACACAGATGATTTAGCTTACACACTAACTGATGGCTGTAACGATGGGTTATGCATTGAAAACAATAGAAACTGCCCTGACCGCTGGCTAACCAAAGGGTTCAACGGATGGAAAACCGTTACAGGCCTACCGGCTTACATGGGGCAGCCTCAATATTATGTGGAATATTTAGGTGATGGCTATGCATGTAACAGTAATGCGACAGTTTTTGGCTGTAACCGTTATAAAATTGTTGCAAGAAGCGGATTAGGTCAAGGTCGGGCAGTCGTCATGCTTGAGTCGATTTTTACTTCCGAATAACACATTAAGGTAGAGCTTTATGAATACTACAATAAAAGAAGTACCTATCATATTTTTCTGTACCTTTTTTTGTTTAAATACAAACTACGCAGTCGCCGTCGATTGGAGCAATGAACCCTTCTGCGCTACGCCAATGCCAACTGCAATATCAAGGAGCGCACAAACAACACTAAAAGAAAACAGAATCGAACTACCATCCATCATTCAACATATTGATGATTCTGTCCTATATGAAGCAACTTACGACAGCTCAAATTGGTCGGGTGAACTCTCCGCTTACCCACTCAGTGCCACCTCTGTAGATACGGCCAATCCTGCTTGGCAAGCCTCTTCTGTAGTACCTCACTGGGAAGATCGGAATATTTATTTCATCAACTCAGATGGTTTATTAGCCGCTTTTGCTGAAAATGGAGAGTTAGTCGCAACTATTGTGGCGAATCAAGCAGAAATTGATGCAGCTACTGCAGAAGCACTACAGCTATGGAATGAATGCTTCGGCCCACCATTCAACCAAAGTAAATGTTGGGAAGCAGCTGACTATCCGATACCTTCACCTCAATACCAGGATATCTATGAAAAGGCTGCCACAGACCTCGATTTTATAAACATAGGAGGCAACGTTGGTCAAGGCAAGATGATCGTAAATTATATCAGAGGTAACCGTGCTGGCGAAAATAATGTCACCAAGCGTGTTCGTGCGACCAATAATGTTTTAGGTGATTTTATTCATACAAATATATATGTTCCTGGCAAATACGAAGTGTATATTGGGGGCAATGATGGCATGTTTCATGCGTTTAATGCACGAACTGGTGAAGAGCAATTTGCTTACATCCCTAGTGTTTTCTTGACTAGATTACAACACTTAATGGACCCAAGCTACGATGATGGTGGCCCAGCAGATCATCAATATTTTGTAGATGGCAAAATCAGCACCCATTTTGAGAAGGTTTTAGTAACACTTGGGCGCGGGGAAAAAGGCTTTTTTTTGATACGTAAGGCAAACCCAACTCCGCATTTTGATCGTTTCACTAAAGCCGATTATGTGTGGGAATATTTTGAAGGTACAACCGACCCAGACTTAGGCCATATGATGGGAGAATCTCGTAGTATTGGCGATTATGCCAATAACACTTTCATCATCAGTAATGGCTACAAATCAACAAATAACAAGGCAGTACTCTATGTATTTCAAGCATCATCAACCTCAGGAACCTATAGCCTAGTGAAGAAGATTGATACTGGTGTCGGTGATGCCAGCAACCCAAATGGCTTAGCCTCGCCTGTAGTCTTTGAAGAGAATGGCAACCGATATGCTTATGCAGGTGATTTACTCGGTAATATTTGGAAGTTCGACCTCTCCGGACCACCTAGCGGGTGGAAATCCGCTATCGAGGTAAGTGGCGTACCTAAGCCTTTATTCACAGCCAAGCGAACCTCAGGCGTGCCTCAGCCTATTACTTCAGGCATTTATACTATGGTAAATAACGTAGCATCTGATCCGAATGTTGGTAAACGCTTTGTCTTTTTTGGAACTGGTAGCTACTTTAAGAATGGAGACCTCAACGATACCAATGTACAAACTTGGTATGGCTTGATTGATGATGGTAGTCAAATCAATAACAGAGACAACCTAGTTGCTCGTAGTATTGCTAACACAGGCACAATCTCAGGTAAATCTGTTCGCAACTTTAGCAGTGGCAACGAAGCAGAAATGGCTGGTAAGGATGGATGGTATTTAGATTTCCCAGCCGGAGAGCGCATTGTTTCCAGCCCCCAGTATATGCCCATCATTACCCCATTGCTAGTAGTTAATTCTTTAGTACCTAACTCAAATGACTGTAACTGGTCTGGATATATGAACGCGGTCAGCCCGTTTACAGGTGCAAATCCAGATAAGCACATATTCGATATCAATGGAGATGATGAATTTGAAGATAAACTGAGTGGCGCAGTTGTCAGTTCTATCGACCTCAACGTGGGTGCCCCTGGGAAACCAACAATAGCGCACACCAGCTTAGTTGCCAGCGGCAGCAACGGTGTTGCTACGATTAAGCTCAATATGGGTATCAAAAAAAGTCGAAACGCATGGCGTGAAATCAGACAGTGGCCTTATTAAATAGATATACAACAATAGAGTGTGAATATGAACCTACAGGATATGAAAGCCTTTACAATCATTGAACTCTTGATAGTGTTAATGATTATTAGCATTATCGCTGTAATTGCATACCCTGCTTACACGGATCATTCCGTGAAAACAAAAAGAAACATTGCTATGGCATGCTTATCAGACTATTCACAATGGATGGAGCGTTATTACACCAGTAACGGCTTGACTTACGAAAGCGCGGTACTACCTGCCGGAGACTGCCAACGCCAACTAAATGGAAGTTACAGCTTCTCTTTCGATGGAACACCCACAAGTAACACATTTACGATTAAGGCTGTTGCCACTGGGGGCCAAGCTACTGCTGATGATGCGGCCTGTGTTGAACTTGTCATTAACCATAAAAACCAAAAAACCCCAACAAGTTGCTGGTAGCGATCAGCTCAATATATCTTCAGTATAAGCTGTTCAAGAATAGAAAATAATTAACTGCAAAACAGCTGCTGCGAACACCCCAGCAATCACATCATCCAACATAATACCCAAGCCACCCGTCACCTTCTTATCAAAGACACTAATCGGCCAAGGTTTAAATACGTCAAAGATTCGAAACAAGACAAAACCTAAGAGAGGCCAAGCACGCTCCCAGGGTACAAGCGCCAGTGTAATCCACAACCCTACAAATTCATCCCAAACGATACAAGAAGGGTCTTTCATCTTGAGTTTTTTAGCCGTCTGATCACAACACCAAATACCAAAGGCAAACGCTATAATAATCAAAGACAAACGCCATTCTACATTTAGTAGGGACAATAACCAGGCAAAAGGCAAAGCAGCCAAGGTGCCCCAAGTGCCAGGCGCTCGAGAAGCTAGCCCACTCCCTAAACCCAGTGAAGCTAAATGAATCGGATTTTTTAATTCTACAACAAGGTTTTTATTGATCATTGAAAATGCCCATACCCTAATGATTCGCGCTCTAAATCCAGCTCAGCGTAACGTTCGCTGTTAATCCATTGTATGCCATGCCCCTCGACGATGGTTCCCACATGCGATGCAGGCTGCCCTATCTGTGATGACAACCGAAGAATATCATCTCGCTTACTACTAGGTGCGGTAAAGCACAACTCGTAATCATCGCCACCACTTAAGGCCAAACGCAGAACCTGAGCTTGCAAGTGATCGGATAAACTAGATAGATCCACCACATCTGAAACAGGTAGTCGACACAAATCAATCTGCGCGCACACTTGGCTCGCTTGGCAAATATGCGATAAGTCTTGACCAAAACCATCGGAGATATCAATTGCAGCAGAAGCAAACTGCGTCAGTGGATTCGCCCACTCACAACGAGGCAGAGGTTTCTCATGCCGTAAGATCAGTGTTTCTCGCTGTTGCGAGGTCAATGCAAGCTGTTCAATTAGCTCGTTCATCACCTTAAGTCGCTTTATTTGTAACAAGGACAAGCCTAAAGCGGCTTCTCCTAAATGACCGGTCACCCAAATATCATCACCAATTTGTGCGCCACTTCGACGAAGCCCCTGATCAGCCGCCACGCGACCCATCGCTTGGATACTAATATTCAGTGGGCCTTGACAGGTATCGCCACCCACTAGGTGAATTCCATATAGATTTGCTAGGTTAAACAGCCCCTCCGAAAAGTTAGCTAGCCAAGCCTGATCAAACTTTTCCATTGTCAAACAGAGTGTAAACCATAAGGGTTGAGCACCCATCGCAGCCAAATCACTTAAGTTCACCGACAGCGCCTTATGCCCCAAATGCAAGGGATTCGTCCCTTTAAGAAAATGTACATCCTCTACTAAGGTATCTGCAACAACCACCAGGGAGGCTTGAGCTTCAGCTAGTGTTAGTATTGCTCCATCATCGCCAATACCCAGCTCGTCGCCCGGCAATTTTGGCTGTCGGTCAGTAAAATAAGTTTTGATTATATCAAATTCTAAAGCAGGCTGAGTCTCAGGCACAGTCATAAAGATCTATGTTCGTTCTGACCGTCGAACACTCACAGAGGTCTTGTCTAAGATTCCGTTGACATAACGATGGCTATCAGTTGCTCCAAAAGTTTTAGCCAACTCTACTGCCTCATTGATGACAACACGATAGGGGATATCTAAACGCTCTGTGAGCTCATAAACGCCTAATCTTAAAATGGACTTCTCTATCGGGTCCAACTGCGTCAGGTCACGATCAAGGAATTGTCCATACACATCATCAAGCTGTTCATGATGCCCTAAAATAAAGGTCAGGCTACTAGAAAAAAATTTCCAATCTGTCTGCACTTTTTCGTGCTCAATTCGAAATTGTGCGATCAGCTCATTTTCCAACGTTCCAGCCAGTTGATATTGATACAAGGCTTGGATCAAAAAGAATCTGGCTTGATGCCGTTGAGCCGCCTTACCCTGTGGTTTTTTACTACTTTTCACCTTCACAATGTTTTCTCGCTCGGCCAGTTTTAACGTCATCATGTTGAAAACCCAACACCTTATTCATTCTAGTAGCAATGCAACTATCTAATTAAGAGAGTTTCCTCATTAAGCTTACCATTTCCATTGCACTATGGGCTGCTTCTGCACCCTTGTTACCTGCCTTGGTCCCGGCTCTTTCAATTGCCTGTTCAATCGTGTCAGTGGTGATCACCCCAAAGGCTAAAGGTTTTCCTACTTGCATAGCTACTTGAGACAACCCCTTTGCACACTCTCCGGCAACGTAATCAAAATGGGGCGTTCCACCTCGAATAACAGCACCTAAAGCAATGACTGCATCCACGTCAGACGCTTCCAACGCCTTTTTACAAATCAAGGGTAACTCATAAGCACCAGGTACTCTAATCACCTTGATATTTGAGGCACTAACACCCTGACGCTGTAATGCATCTACAGCACCTAGCACTAACTGCTCTACAATAAAACTATTAAAACGCGACACTACGATACTGTAACGTGCATCTACCTGAGTAAAATCCCCTTCAAGGCTTTGGACACCTGAATCATTTTTTATCATCTTTTACTTACCCTTACCATGTTAACGCTTAAATTGATTGTTGATCCTAAAAGCGAGCTACTAGCCTTCATCTGCATCTAAATACTCTACAATTTCTAATTGAAATCCAGATAAAGCGTTAAACTTCATTCGCGAACTTAACAAGCGCATCTTGACGATCCCTAAGGACTGCAGAATCTGAGAACCTGTACCAATTGTGCGATATCCATTTGTCTCTTTCATTGGCTCTCTCTTTATCCGAGCAGAAAATAGCTCAGAAGTTTTCTTGAGCATATCGCAGGACTCGAATGAGGGACCCAGTAACAAAACGACCCCCTCCCCTTCATCGGCAATTTTTCTTAAAGATTTATCAACATTCCAGCCTGTTTGATGATTTATCTTTGCTCTAAGGAGGTCTCGAAAAGGATCAGCAATATGCACCCGGACCAGTGGAGCAACACTATTTGCTAAATCGCCCTTCACCAGCGCTACATGGGTCGTTTGATCCACGAGATCCTTAAACAAATGGAAGTCAAACACACCATATTCAGTTTCAAGTGCTTCGGTCCTAACTAGCTCAACAGTTTTTTCATTAATACTTCGATATCGAATTAAGTCTGCTATGGTGCCAATCTTTAAGTCAAATTTTTCTGCAAACTGCTCCAAGTCAGGTCGCCTAGCCATGGTGCCGTCTTCATTCATGATTTCCACAATCACGGCAGCTGGTTCAAGGCCTGCCAAGCGCGTTAAATCACAGCCAGCTTCCGTATGACCAGCCCTGTAAAGCACGCCACCAGGCTTGGACATAAGCGGAAATACATGACCAGGTTGAACTATATCTTCAGGCACAACATTGGGTGCGACAGCGGTTTTAATGGTATGTGCTCTATCTGCTGCAGAAATACCGGTCGTTACCCCACTCGCCGCTTCAATAGACAGGGTGAAATTCGTACCGTGACTAGAGGCATTTGCATCTACCATCAATGGCAGGGCCAACTTCTTGCAAGCTTTTGGGGTTAAGGTGAGACAAATTAACCCTCTAGCTTGCGCAGCCATGAAGTTGATCGCTTCCGGCGTTACATGAGTAGCCGCCATCAACAGATCACCTTCATTCTCACGATCTTCATCATCAACTAGGATGATCATCTTTCCTTCGCGAATATCTTCGATCAGCTCATCGATACTGTTAGTACGCATAGGCCCAAACTCTTAAATGATATCTCTCAAACTTGTTTAATTATTTACCAGAATGATCGCCCGATGAATAAAATCCAGCCTTTGTCAACGAAGATACGCTCACGCCACCCTTGGTTTGCCCGCCACTTTCCTGACCACCATAAGTCGCACCACAACTCAGTAATCGCTCTAAATAACGCGCAATAATATCTACCTCCACATTCAATTTACTGCCTGGTTTCCACGCTTTTAACGTGGTGACTTCAACAGTATGGGGTATGATATTTACCGCGAACGTATTACCACTAACGGTATTAACAGTGAGGCTAACACCGTCAAGCGTGACAGACCCTTTCGCAACAATATACTTTGCATACTCTGTAGGTACATCGATCCTGAAAACCTTTGAGCGCCCTGAAACATTTGTCTCAATAATTTCCCCTAGACAATCTACGTGGCCACTCACCCAATGCCCCCCCATAGACTGATTTGGGGTTAGCGCAGGTTCTAAGTTCACCATTTGACCCGCTTTCAATTCGGCAAAGTTAGTACACCTTAAAGTCTCCAAAGAAACGTCTGCGCTAAAAATACCCGCTTGACCAGCCATTCCAGCATGTTGTGATGGCAGGCTTTTCTCAACGATCGTTAAACACACCCCGTTAATAGCGACACTATCGCCTTCTTTTAGCTGAGCTAGGTTTAACCCTTCAGAAGCGATACTGAGTCGGAAGTCTTGACCCCGCTTTTCTATCGACTTTATCTCACCAATCGCCTGTATAATGCCTGTAAACATAAGCCTCCAACTCTTTATTGCTACCCTGGCTACTCACCCATGCCTTTGTTCGGACCACCAACCTATTCTTGGGTTAAACTGAAAGCTTAACTGGTGACCATCTTAGCACTTAACAATGAGCCTTGTTTTTCTAGCAAGTCTATTTCTTTCTTGAACTCTGATATATCTTGAAAGCTACGATAGACAGAAGCAAAACGAACATATGCCACTTCGTCCAAAGCCTTCAATGCACTCATCACCATTTCACCAATTTGCCGAGAGGACAGCTCACGCTCTCCATAGCCATAAATCTTTTGGATTAGCTGCTGCACAGAGGTTTCAACCAACTCAGTATCTACTGGCCGCTTTTCTAAGGCTTTAACCATCCCAGCTCTTAGCTTATCTTCATTAAATGGCACTCGGGTGCCATCTTGTTTAATCACTCTAGGCATGACAAACTCAACACGTTCGTATGTTGTCATGCGGGCTTTACAGGCCAGGCATTCACGGCGACGCCTCACCTGACTGCCGTCAGCAACCAATCTAGAATCAACTACTTTTGTGTCCTGCTCTCCACAAAAAATGCAGTGCATTTAAGCCTCCCTAGCATTTAAAGGGCCTAAACACTTATTCTCAAGCACAACATAAAAGTGTGCTGCAGCGCCTAGACTCACCGATAAACGGGCAACCGTTCACACAGAAGTGCAACTTGATGTTTAATTTCGTTTATCTTTTCTTCGTTATCAATATCTTCCAAAATATCAGCTATCCAGCCAGCAATCTCTTCTGCTTCTGCTTCCTTACAGCCACGACGCGTAATCGCAGGCGTGCCAATACGAAGCCCGCTGGTCACAAAAGGAGACCTCGGGTCGTTAGGTACTGCATTTTTATTTACTGTGATGTGTGCTTTACCCAATGCAGCGTCAGCATCTTTCCCTGTAATGTCTTTGTCAATTAAATCCAACAAAAACAAATGATTGTCGGTACCCTGAGAGACAATTTTAAAGCCTCGAGATTGAAGCGTTTCCGCCATTATTTTTGCATTATTCACCACCATTTGCTGATAAGCCTTAAACTCATCTGTCATAGCTTCTTTAAAGCATATGGCTTTAGCCGCGATCACATGCATCAAGGGGCCGCCTTGCCCACCAGGAAAGACTGCAGAGTTCAACTTTTTCTCTAATTCTGGATTTGAGCGCCCTAAAATAATACCGCCGCGGGGGCCACCCAAAGTTTTGTGGGTTGTAGAGGTCGTTACATCTGCAATATTGACTGGGCTTGGATAAATGCCCGCAGCAACTAAGCCAGCAACATGCGCCATATCCACCATCAAATAGGCACCTACTTTATCCGCTATATCTCTAAATTTTTGCCAGTCAATTACTCTTGAGTAAGCAGAAAAGCCTGCTATCACCAGCTTTGGCTTATTAGCTAAGGCTAATTTCTCTACTTCATCGTAATCAATCTCGCCAGTCTCTACATTGATTCCATATTGTACAGCATGGTACATTTTGCCTGAAAAATTAACCGATGCGCCATGAGTTAGGTGGCCACCATGCGCCAAGCTCATACCTAAAATAGTATCTCCAGGATTAATAAGCGCCATCATCACTGCAGCATTTGCTTGAGATCCTGAGTGGGGCTGAACATTTGCATATTCTGCATTAAATAGTTTTTTCGCACGATCTATTGCAAGCTGTTCACAAACATCAACATACTCGCAGCCGCCATAATATCTTTTGCTTGGATAGCCTTCAGCATACTTATTCGTCAATACAGACCCTTGGGCCTCTAACACCCTCGGGCTGGTATAATTTTCCGAAGCAATCAATTCAAGGTGCGCTTCTTGACGCGTGCCTTCATCCTTGATGGCCTGCGCTATTTCATCGTCAAAGCCAGCAATTGTCATTGAGTCTTTAAAAAACATAACCCTATTTATCTCCGTCTAAAATATTACAATGAGCAACAGTTCATTTCATAAGGCAGAAGACTAACATGCCTCAAACAGACGCATATTATCACTCTTTATCGTACTTGTATGCATAAAAAGGTACTAATTGACATCAACTTCTATATTATCATTTAAAATAATTAAAAAGCTAAACACCAATATCACTCTGACCACAAACTAAAATAGGATCACTAGACAACGCCGGAGTCAACAGCTGACCATCTGAGGAATTGAATTTTTTGAACTGCTCAACTGAGTGCTCAATTAAGCACCAATCAATTGGGCTTTATTGCGAAACGCTAATATCAATAAAAATAACAGCCCAGAAAGCTCTCCGATGCTGCCTGCCTCAGTATGTGTCTCATACACCACACTACTTTGATAGGTGACGTCTACATCCTCGCTTTCTAAAGCCAAAAGTGAAAAGCCTGGTATATCACGATAATCATATTGCGCCAGAAGAGATAAGTTTGCAGCATCAAATACCTCAACCACTATATCGTAGTGCCGGGCATGGAAACCTTGCTTCAATTCAGACACAACTTCAAAGGTATCAGCGAAACTGTCGCTATAAATATAAAATGACTGACTAGTGTGCAGTAGCGTTGAAAAACCCTCTGGATCTACCAAGGATATATCAACAAAAACCTCTCTCTCTAAAGCAAGGGTGTCCAGATCAAGGCTAAGACGAATACTCGTATAGTGTCCATCATCATCAAAATCGTTAAACAGGCTAATACTGTAATCGTATAACCAGACGTCTTGACTGCCATAGAGCCGCATCTCAGCAGGTTGCAAAGTAACAGCTCTTGTCGAAGTCGACAAAGGCACACCTAGCACTTCAGTATTCACAAACAATTTCTCGTCCACATCAGATAAGGCTAGCGCTGAATTTGGCAGCAAAACAAAGTGGACACACA
>JAYPYM010000028.1:0-1580 GCA_038135915.1 Gammaproteobacteria bacterium | reverse complement strand
ACACACATGACCAAACTAAACGCCCCATACACGATACAGATTCGGCTATTCATAGCAAACACCCCATGGTCAAAACAGACAAAAAAAATTAAAGAATGTAACTAGCCAGGTACAGCAACATACCGAGCTAAGGATATATCTGTATTAGAACATGCAGTATGTGAATTTAGGCTGAACGCTAGCAAACAGCGCGGAAGGGCCTAATAACCGCGCTGGGAAGAATGATTCGGAGAGATAAATAATTGATAGAAGGGAGTAAATAGGATAGATGGCCCGAGAGTCAAATCAACTCGACGGTCTCTATTTCATATCCTACACCACCACCAGGGGTTTGAACGATCAGCTCCTCCCCTTCCTCTTTGCCAATAATTGCTCTAGCAATGGGAGAGTTAACGGAAATTTTTCCTTTTTTAATATCTGCTTCATCGTCACCAACAATTTTATATACAACCTGTTCCTCATTATCTACTTTGAGCAAGGTAACAGTAGCACCAAAAATAACTCGTCCATTCGCGTCCATTTTTGTAACATCAATCACTTGGGCAGCAGACAATTTTGCTTCAATTTCTTGTATCCTGCCTTCAATAAAACCTTGCTGCTCTCGTGCCGCATGGTATTCAGCATTCTCCTTAAGATCACCATGGGCTCGTGCTTCTGCAATGGCCTCTACGACTTTAGGGCGTTCAACTGACTTTAAATGGCGCAACTCTTCACGCAGCTGCTTCTCACCTTCTATCGTCATCGGAAAGCGTTCCATACTCTTTTACCTACATTTCAATTCAAAATTAACAAATTTAGTTTATTCAATTATTCAGCCTATCAAGTAGTCAAATAATAACTAAGCTCACATAGACTGGTGAAAGCCACAGTATCTAACTAGCCTTCACAGCTTAACTACTATTCACTTCCTTTTGCAAACTGCGGACTTTCGAATCCAACTTGCTTGCCACCAACGCTTCACAAAGTGCTACTGCACCCGCCAAAGTCGTGGTGTAACACACTTTATTTTGGAGTGCCGACCTACGGATAGTAGAAGAATCTAGTATCGCTTGCTGACCCTCTGTAGTATTAACAATTAAATCTATTTCACCATTTTTAATACGGTCCACAATATGAGGTCGGCCTTCTTTTACTTTACTCACTGTTAGGACATCATAACCTGCCTCTTTCAATACTTTCTGAGTACCGGTTGTAGCGATAATTTCGAACCCCAACTCTATCAAGGTGCCACACAACGCAGGCACTTCCCGCTTATCTGAATCTTTAACGCTTAAGAAGGCTCTACCGCCATCAGGTATAAATTCACCTGCACCCAACTGTGCTTTCAAAAAAGCTTCACCAAAGGTTTCACCAAACCCAAGCACCTCACCAGTCGATTTCATTTCTGGCCCTAAAATGGGGTCTACACCAGGAAATTTCGCAAATGGAAAAACGGCTTCTTTCACACAATAAAGCTTAGGCTTGATATAGTCACGAAGGCCCATTTTCTCTAATGAAGCGCCGACCATACAACGAGCTGCCACCTTAGCCAATGAAACACCTACACATTTTGAAACAAAAGGTACTGTCCTGGAAGCTCG
>JAYPYM010000027.1:11839-27292 GCA_038135915.1 Gammaproteobacteria bacterium | reverse complement strand
CTGTTACTTTACCCTCTTTTATATCAAGTTCGTTAGCATACATGTAATCAATACCAAGACGATCTTGAATAATACGTCCAAAATAAGTGAAACCACCAGAGAGTATCGCGGTTTTGTATCCTAGTGCAGTGATGGTTTTCACTAGCTTTTCTGCGCCTTCAGTGAGCTTGAGGTTATCTGCAATAGATTTAAGGCAGGACTCGGGCAACCCTTTTAGTAGCTTGACCCTGCGCTCAAAGCTTTGATTAAAGTCAATTTCTCCCTGCATGGCTTGTTTAGTGATGATTGCTACCTGCTCACCTACCCCGGCCTTTTTTGCTAACTCATCTATTACTTCCCCTTCAATGAGCGTAGAGTCCATATCAAAACAGACTAGCCTTCGGTTTCGCCGAAAGGGTGTTGATTGTTGGAAAGCAATATCAATATCTAAATATCGTAGCATTTCCAGAATATTTGAACGAAAATCAGTGAGGTTTTTGGGTTTGCCTTCTAGGATAAATTCTATACATAGGCGATCATTTGAGGCTGAGGTGTTAAGGATAGGCTTTTCTGATAAGCGATTAATTCTCATCACCTCTAGCCCTTGCTCTTTTAATGCTTGAACCACAGGGCCTAAATCTTTGCTAGCTAAGCTTTTGGATAATAGGGTGAGGATGAATTGGTTGTCTGACTCATCCTCGAGATGGTTTAGGTCTTGCTCTTCATTGATTACATTAAACCTCACCTGTAGCCCCAATTGGGCAGAGCCGAACACTAGGTCTTTTAGCATCATTGCCATTTCAAATTCTGATGAGACATTAATCAGAAAGCTAAAGTTGACGCTCTTATGTATTACAGCTTGCCCCATATCCTTAATATTTAGCGAGTGTGAGGTTAGCAGTTCAATGATCTTGCTTGTACAGTTGACCGTATAAGGCCCGGTTAAATTAACCAAAATGTTTTTACTGATATGTTGCTTTGTGGTCATATTGAAATTCCAAAAATCATTTGTATAAGCGTGGCTTATTTATCTTTGTGCGCTAAATTAGGCCCAAGAAAGTCTTTGACTCGTAAACCAAACAGTAAGAGTAAGCCAAAATAAATTAAGATGCCGGAAGCGATGTTAATCATTAGTTTTATCACGCGTTCGCCAATGCTAAAGCCAAACCAATCTACTTTTTCAGGTGATATAAAATACAATGCCAACGACATACCAACTGCAGCTAGGCTGAGCTTAGCAAAATAGCTGAGCCAGCTGGGGTGAAAAGCATAGATTTGATTTTTTGATAGATACCAGTAAAGTAAGCCAGCATTGACCATTGCTGATAGGGTAGTAGCTAGCGCAAGTCCAGTGTGTGCAAGAGGCCAAACGAACATAAGGTTAAACACCATGTTGGATATCATCGCAACTATTGCTATTTTAACAGGGGTTTTCATATCTTGTTGGGCGTAGAAGCCAGGTGCGAAAACTTTAATGAGCATAAAGGGTAATAAGCCGCCCGCATATGCCCTTAAGCTCTGACTTGAGGCAATAACGTCTGAATGTGAAAATTCGCCATAATTAAAAAGTGTCACGAGGATGGGCTCAGCTAGAATGATGAGTGCTAAGCAAGCTGGTAAACCAAATAAAAATATTAATCTTAGGCTCCAGTCCATGGTGGCATGAAATACATTTGGATTTTCTTGATGGTGCGCTTGTGATAGTTGGGGCAGAATAACGGTGGCGATAGCGATACCGAATACACCCAAAGGTAATTCAATTAAGCGATCGGAAAAATATAACCATGAAACGCTACCGCTCACTAAAAAAGAAGCGAGTACTGTATCAAGCAATAAATTAATTTGGCTTACTGATACGCCTAGCAGTGCTGGTATCATGAGCTTTAGAATTTTACGAATCCCTTTATGTTTTAAGTCCCAAGTTGGCTTAGGTAATAGGTGGATACGCTTTAAAAAAGGGAGAGTGGCTAAGAGCTGTAGCAGCCCAGATATCAGTACAGCCCCAGCAAGTGCAAGTACGGGTTCATTGAGATATTTTGAAACAAAGACAGCTGATACAATTAAACAAGTGTTTAAAATAATTGGAGAAAAAGCGCCCGGAGCAAATATTCCGTAGGTGTTCAGAACACTGCTGGCAGCTGCGACCAAGGAAATAAAAAATAAATAGGGGAATGTGATGCTTAGCAGATCGCTGGCTAGGCTCATCTGGCCATCAAGGTTGGAGAAGCCAGGGGCGAAAAGCCATATTAGACCTGGTGAAAATACAATAGCTAGCAAACTGGTGATCAGTGCTGAGCTACCTAGAACGCCAAATACCCGATCGACTAGTGCTTTGACATCTGTGTGAGTTTTATTTGTTTTGTATTCCGAAAGCACCGGCACAAAAGCTTGCGCGAATGCACCCTCACCAAATAACCGCCTTAAAAAGTTTGGTATTTTAAAAGCGACGAAAAATGCATCAGCATTTGAGCTGGCACCAAAGCTTTGAGCGATCAAGATGTCCCTAGCTAAACCCAGAAAACGTGAAAGCAATGTCAATACGCCCACAGTGCCAGTGGAGCTTAATAAAGTGTTGCCTGTATCTTTGGCGTTATCTTGAGCTTTGTTCGTCATAGGTGGAGGTGATAAAAAATGGCTTCCTGGTAGTATCTGCTAACTGGTTTTAAAAGTGATAACATTCGACCTGGCTATTTTAATGCAAATTGAATAAAGATAGCGAATAGATTCTTGCTTGAAGATTGTAATCACTTATTTAAAGACTTTAGTATATTGAGGAATAGCATAGGTGCTTAAAAAAATTGAAAAAGCTATTAATCAGCTAAATGAAATGATAGCATTCCTGTCTTCAATATTGGTCTGGGTGTTGGTTGCGATTATGGTGACCTTAGTCGTTATGCGTTATTTGTTGGGTATCGGCTCAGTAGCACTTCAAGAAAGTGTTATTTATATCCATGCTTTTATTTTGCTAATGGGGGCTGGCTACACTTTGAGACGAGATGCTCATGTAAGGGTAGACGTTCTATATCGTTTTTTTGACTTGAGAAAAAAAGCTTGGGTTAACTGTTTTGGGGCTATTTTTCTTTTAATGCCTTTTACATTTTCACTGCTTTATTTTTCTTGGGAATATGTTGCTGTTGCTTGGAGCAAAAAAGAAGCTTCTGCAGAGGCGGGCGGTTTGCCCTATCTGTACCTTTTGAAGTCTTTATTGGTGATGTTTCCATGTCTTCTGTTGCTAAGTGGGGTGGCCCAGACTCTATCCTGCGTTAAAGTTATTGTTGCTCAAAAGAATGCTAAGTAATGGTTGAGTATATTCCTTTAGTTTTATTTTTAGTTGTTTGTATTTTATTAATACTTGGGTATCCGGTTGCCTTTACTTTGGGTGGGGTAGCTATTTTATCGGCTGTGATAGGTGCGATATGCGGTACATTTGATCTTAGCCTATTAGGCTTTGTGCCTAATAGGCTGTTTGGCATTATTACTAACCAAACCTTGGTGGCAGTACCCTTATTTGTTCTTATGGGTGTTACACTGGAGCGATCAAAAGTAGCTTCAAATTTATTGTCATCTATGGAAAGCTTGTTAGGTAATCGTAGCGGTGGTCTCGCAATATCGGTTACCTTAGTGGGTGCCCTGCTTGCAGCAAGCACAGGCATTGTTGGTGCTGTGGTGGTAACCCTTGGCTTGCTTTCGCTGCCTTCCATGATTAAAAGAGGGTATCACCCTTCGGTAGCTACAGGTGTGCTGTGTGCGACCGGTACCTTAGGGCAAATTATACCGCCCTCCATTGCTTTGGTGTTATTGGGTGATGTGCTTTCCTCGGCATATCAGCAAGCTCAACTAAATATGGGGAAGTTCTCTCTCAGTACAGTTTCTGTTGGCGATTTATTTTTAGGCGCGCTCATACCTGGGCTCATTTTAGTTGTTTTCTATCTAGCCTACTTGCTGATGATTGCATATCTCAAACCTGAGTGGGTGCCAGCGGCACCAGAAACCAGTCATGTTAGTACTCGTAAGCGCTATTTTAGTGAAATGATTAAGAGCTTATATGGACCGTTGTTTTTAATTTTTCTTGTATTAGGCTCAATCTTTGCGGGCTTGGCTACACCTACTGAAGCAGCTGCTATCGGTGCCCTTGGATCCTTGTTATTAGCTTGCATACAGAAGCAGATTAATTTTCCTAAGCTATTGGAAATTGGTAGAGAAACTTTGACCGTGACCTCGATGGTATTTCTAATACTGATTGGCGCTAACCTGTTCTCTTTGGTTTTTCGCGGTTATGGTGGTGATGAACTGATCCAAAGTGGTTTTGAAAGTTTGCCAGGCGGTGTGGTGGCTGCAACACTCATTGTGATGTTGGTTATTTTTTTTCTTGGCTTTATTTTAGATTTTATCGAAATCACTTTTGTTGTCATTCCTATTGTAGGGCCGGTGCTCCTTACTATGGGGCTAGACCCTGTTTGGCTTGGGGTGATGATTGCTTTGAATCTTCAAACTTCTTTTCTAACGCCGCCGTTTGGCTTTGCGCTTTTTTACTTACGAGGCGTTGCGCCTAGCAGTATTAAAACAGGCCAGATATATACTGGTGTTGCACCTTTTATTCTGATACAAATATTGGTAATGGCACTCGTTGCTATTTTCCCTCAGTTAGCTACTGATTTACCTAAAATTGTCTATAATAACTAGCGCTTGACGCCAGAAGATTGTTATTGCTAGTGTAACTCTATTCACTTTTTTCAAATTGGTGAGTCATCATGAGTCAAGAGGAAAGCCAGACAACAGAAAGTAAAGAGCAAATTCCTGTGCCAGCAGGGGACCTGATGCTCCAAACTATAGCGATGCCAAAAGACGCTAATGCCAATGGTGATATATTTGGTGGGTGGCTTGTATCACAAATGGATATAGCTGGTGCTGTATTGGCTACTAGGGTAGCCAGAGGCAGGGTGGTTACAGTAGCCATTGATGGTTTGTTATTTAGTTCTCCAGTGAGTATTGGCTCGACAGTTAGCTTTTACACAAAGATGCTAAAAATAGGGCGAAGCTCTATGCGTATATTGGTTGAAGTTTGGGCAAGTGAAGCCACTGAGCAAAGTAGAGTGAAGGTGACGGAAGGTACCTTCACTTTTGTAGCCATAGATGAAAATCGCCGCACCCGTACGGTGCCGACGCCTGCTGCAGATGCCTAGGGCTTTTTATGAGCAATGGCTTAAAGATGTGGCATTTTAAGCCATATTACGTGTCGAATAATAAGCTCTTTCTGTGAGCTCATGATAGGCTGCTACCTGGTTTTTAAAATCAATATAGGATTGATAGATCTCTTTAGCAAGAGGGCTTGTGAGGCTCACGTCTACCAAGATTTGATCTGAGATTTTTTTGAGCTCAGTTAACACATCTTTTGGTAGTGTTCTGAGTTGAACCTTGTGTTTTGTCACTAATGTTTGCAGCGCAGCTTGGTTGTTAGCCGTATATTCATCCAGCATACTTTGATTAGTTGCACGGCAAGCTTCCTCAAATATCACCTGATAATTTTTTGGCAGCTGTTCAAACGCTGACTGATTGACGACAAATTCTAGCATGGGGCCGGGTTCATGCCAGCCTGGTCCATAATAATACTTTGCTGCTTGATATAAACCAAAGGCTAAATCGTTATAGGGGCCTACCCATTCAGTCGCATCAATTGCACCAGTTTGTAAAGCGGTAAAGAGTTCTGCGCCAGGTAAGGTGACAGGTACGCCGCCTGCTTGCTTAAAAGCTTCGCCTGCAAGGCCAGGAATTCGCATGGTTAGACCCTTTATATCATCAAGCGAATGAATTTCTTTATTGAACCAACCGGCCATTTGTACGCCGGTATTGCCGCCTGGAAAAGGAATGACGCCATAAGGCTGATACAGTTTTCGCCACAGGTTAATGGCTTGGTTCTCGTAAACCCATGCGTTCATTTCCTGAGCGTTTAAACCAAAGGGGACAGTGGTAAAAAATGGTGAGGCGGGCATTTTGCCTTTCCAGTAATAGGCTGCACTGTGCCCAGCTTGAGCGCTGCCTTGAGAAACAGTATTAAATACTTCCAGTGCAGGGGCGAGTTCACCAGCACCAAATACTTTAATTTCAAAGTTGCCCTCGGTCATTTTGTTAACCATATTTGCTAAACGCTCCGGGGCTTTACCAAGCCCGGGGAAATTTTTTGGCCACGAAGTGACTAGGTTCCACTTGATTTTTTTTTGGGGTGTTTTACTTGTTTGTGCTTCATTACAAGGTGGTGTTTCAGTGCTACACGCGGAAAGGCTCAACGCAGCTGTGCTAACACCCAGTGCAATGAGATCTCTTCTATTCATAAACAAGTTTCCTTAAGGTTTAACATAACCCATGTTTATTAGCCTATTTCTAGTGACTTTAGCTTTGCCATGCTCGTTATGAGCCATTTACTGCCGTAGCTGTCAAAGTTGATTTGTATTCTAGATTTATTGCCACTGCCCTCATAATCAAGCACTGTGCCTTCTCCAAATTTACCATGTAATACCCGTTCACCTACGGAAAAGCCTTGTTCATGTTCTGTGGGTGCTTGCCTAGGTGAGTGAGAAAAGCTAAGAGGACGCCTTACAGTGGCATTCAGTCTGACTTCCTGAATAGTATCAGCGGGGATTTCTTTAACGAATCGAGATACGCTGCTGTAATGTTCTTCTCCATAAAGCCGTCTCAACTCAGCATAGGTGATGTAGAGCTGTTTCATGGCTCGAGTGATACCGACGTAGCATAACCTGCGTTCTTCTTCTAATCGACCTGCTTCATTTAGAGAGCGCCGACTTGGAAACAAACCCTCTTCCATGCCGACTAAGAATACTATCGGGAACTCTAGCCCCTTAGATGCATGTAGCGTCATGAGCTGTACAGCATCGGTATGCGCATCTGCTTGATTATCTCCGGATTCCAAGGCTACATGGTCTAGAAAAAGTGATAGGGTTTCGGCTTTTGGCACACTGTCATCTGCTTCAAATTCCTTTGTTGCAGTTAGCAGCTCATTTAAGTTATCTAAGCGTGCTTGTGCTTTGTCGCCTTTTTCTTTTCTGTAGTAAGCTTTTAAGCTGGATCTATCTAGTATGAACTGCACGCATTCTGTAAGACTTAAACTAGAAAACTGTTCTTGGATTTCTTTGATCAGTTGAGTGAACAGAGAGAGGGCATGATGGGCTCTTCCAGGAAGGCTGTTTTCCGCAAGTAGTTGTTCTGCTGTATCCCAAAGTGAGCGGTTGTTTTGCCTGGCTACCGTTCGTATCTGTTCAAGTGTTTTTTCGCCGATGCCGCGAGTAGGAAAATTGACGACTCGTTCAAAGGCTGCATCATCGGCTTCAGATGCAGCAAGCCTTAAGTAGGCTAGCGCATTTTTAATCTCTGCTCGATCGAAAAATCGCATGCCCCCATGAATTCTATATTCGATTTGGTTTCGAATAAATGCTTCTTCAATAACCCGTGATTGGGCATTTGAGCGATAAAGCACGCTCATGTCCTTCAATGCTACGCCTTGTTTTTGCCAGTACTCGCAGCGCTCTGCGATGAATCTTGCTTCCTCCACTTCATTGAAGGCTGCGTAGAGCTGGATCGGTTGGCCATCTGCGGTGTTAGTCCAAAGCTCTTTGCCAAGTCGGTCCATATTATGGGAGATCACGGCGTTAGCCGCTTTCAGTATTGGTGCTGCAGAGCGATAATTTTGCTCTAATCGAATGGTTTCGCAATGCTTAAACTCTTGTTCAAATCGTTGAATATTCTCAATTCGAGCACCACGCCAACCATAAATAGATTGGTCGTCATCGCCAACGACGGTGATTTGGGCTTCTGGCCCGGTCAAGAGCTTTATCCATTCGTACTGTATCTTGTTGGTGTCTTGAAATTCGTCCACCAATATGTGCTTGAATCTAGATTGGTAATGGTTGAGCAAGTGTGGGTCACTTTTAAGTAGCTCAACGGATCTCAATAGGAGTTCTGAGAAATCAACCACTGATGCACGCTCGCAAGCCTGTTCATAGGCATGATAAACACTGAGTAGAGTCTGTTCTTTTTTATCTGGGGATGGCTTGATATCTTTTGGCTTTTTGCCTTCATCTTTATAATGGTTAATTGTCCATTGAGATTGCTTGGGCGGAAAAAGCTGTTCGTCTAAGTTAAGTTCTTTGTGAACGCGTTTAATCATCCGCAATTGGTCTTCAGAGTCTAATATTTGGAAGTTCTGTGTTAATCTGGCGCTTTGCCAGTGTGTGCGGA
This sequence comes from Gammaproteobacteria bacterium, assembly GCA_038135915.1. Classification (GTDB taxonomy): domain Bacteria; phylum Pseudomonadota; class Gammaproteobacteria; order Pseudomonadales; family UBA6940; genus JAYPYM01. The sequence continues at coordinate 19,063 of JAYPYM010000027.1, read as the reverse complement.
GCATCCGATGAGCTAAACTATGAAATGTACCTACCCACATCCGATAAAGGTTTTGGTTAAGTAACGATTCAATTCGGGTGCGCATTTCTGCAGCTGCTTTGTTGGTGAAAGTCACCGCTAAAATATTATTAGGGGATAGCGATTGGTTTAAAATTAACCAAGCGATTCGGTGCACCAATACGCGAGTCTTACCGCTGCCTGCCCCTGCTAAAACCAGTAAATAATCGACATTAGAAGAGACTGCGGATTTTTGTGGCTGATTTAAATCTTCTAGAATAGTTGAAAAATCCATATGCTAATTATCTTTTCATTAAAAATTTATTGTGAAGGCAAAAACGCGCTACTATAACATGCTTTGCTGTTTATCTTCGAGTTAAAATTGAGGGGGCTTGGTGCTGCTGATAATATAGCTCAGGCTAAATTGTATTGAATTATTATCAAAGGTAGGTTGGTTTAGGTGTCTAAAGCAGGCGTACTATTACCTGCTAACGGCGCTATTAATTTTTTGCATCACTGAACCAAGATGCTGGTCAATTGAAACTGCTGTAGCTTGCATGTCTGCTAACTTTTCGATGCTTTTTTCTACCAAGCTAGCACAGAAAAGCTCTTGCTCTTCAGTCAGGCCTAGCACATTTAGTGAATTGCTGATTTGTTCCACCATTTCATCCATGATGGCTACGGCATTTTTGCCGTGAATTTCTAACTCCTGTTCTACTAGCGATACAGTCATTTGAATGTCTTCCATGATTTCTAGTAGGGCATTTTGGCGTCTGATGTTTTGATAGCTGGATTCGCAGGTCTCGATGACTGGTGCCAAAATGTCTTTGAATCGACCGTTGAGCACTTCGTTGTCGATGGGCATATTTTTCACCAGTATTGAAACATGTTCATCATTAACCATGATTCGGTTGTTAAAGGCGAATAGTCTACCCCGATTACAACATAACTTGAATATTTCCTCTTCAATGGGTGGGCAAACTTGACACTCTTGGCACATGGTCAAAGTTTGTTCCGTCGCTCTAATTTGGACACAGCATTTTAGCTCGAGTGCTTGCATCATTGCTAGCATAGACTGACCCAGGCTTAGGTAGTTGGTGCACTGAAAGCTTTCCCTTAAAAATCGAAAGACAACGCCCATTTGGTTCGCTTCTTCCATAGATTGAAAGGCTAACTCACTCGCATTTTCGCTGCTTTTCTTTAGTTTCTTTTTGCTTTTTTTGTATTGCTCCAATGTTTTTATTTTTGCGACTAACTCTTTAATTTGAACTGGTTTTGAAATGAAATCGTCGCCACCATGCTCATAAGCGCGAAGTCTTTCTTCTAGCGTGTCGTGTCCTGAAATGAAGAGGACAAGTGCATCCTTCTTGCTTTTTTTCTTTATTTTTTTACAAATTTCGTAACCATCTATATCTGGTAGGTTGATGTCTAACAGTACTATATCATGCATTCGTTGCTCAAATAGCGCCAGTGCATCTTCTCCATTGGTGCCACCTTCTACATCATATAAGTCCTCAAGCGAGCTGGTGAGAAAATCACAAAAGTCCCGCTCATCATCAATAACCAGAATAGATAAAGTGCTCAATTTAAACCTCTGGAATCCTAATTTTTTTATCTATGTTAAAAGTATAGAGGTTTTTTCGGTTTATTGAGTACTTCCCAAATTTTTGTGGCGAGTTCAGCTTTTCTATATGGCTTAGAGATGAGTTGGTGTTTGTTGTCATTAAACTCTCTTTGAGATTGAAGGCTATTTTTATTGCCGGTATAGCCAGATGTAAACAGGATTTTTAGATTAGGGCGCATAGCTCTAGCCTGTCTAGCTAACTCGAACCCGTCTTGACCTTGAGACAAAATGATATCTGTAAACAAGCAGTCTACCTCATCAGAGTCGTTTAATATATTTAGGGCTTGTTCTGCATTGTTTGTTGAGATGGTGGTATAACCTAGCTCATCTAAATAATGACAGGCCGTCAAGCTTAATTCTTCTTCATCATCAACGACTAGAATGGTTTGTTCTCCGCGGGGCATTTCTTTGTGTACTACTGGCAAATGTGCTGTATCTGATGCTGATGCTTTGCAGCGAGGAAAGTAAAAGTTGAAAGTAGTGCCTTTGCCTAATTCAGAATAGACATTTACTTTACCATCAGCGCTCTCAACAAAACCATAAACCATTGCAAGCCCTAAGCCTGTACCTTCACCTTTGTCTTTAGTGGTAAAAAATGGCTCAAAAATATTTTGCAGATGTTGCTCGGGTATTCCCTTACCGTTATCGGTAACGGTAAGTTTTACGCAACCCTGAGGAAATGTTGTTCTAAGCCATGCTGGCATGTTGTTTGTGTTTAGATTGCTGGTCTCCAGGATTAAGTGGCCCCTATGGCTTATGGCATCTTTAGCGTTGAGTGCGAGGTTGAGCAAAGCATCTTCAAGCCCGCCAGCGTCAATTTCAACCGTCCATATGTCTTTTGCCAAAAGTGTTTTCAAGCCTATTCGAGCGGTAAGAGATTTGCTGATTAAGTCTTGTATTTCATGGATGACTTTATTGATATTGACCGGTGTATTTTCGTTGATAGATTGGCATGAAATACTTAATAATTTTTTTGTTAATCTGGCTGCTCTTAAAGCAGCCTTGTTGGCTTTCTCTACTCGTTTAACAAGTGCACTGTTAGGATCTAGTTTAAGCATGATGAGATCGAGTTGCCCGATAATAATGCCTAAGATATTATTGAAGTCATGGGCAATGCCACCACTTAATTTACCAATAACATCCATTTTTTGAGCGTGTTTTAGTTGAGTCTCCAATTTTTTTAAGTTACTTAAGTCATTAATGGAGATTACAAATAGCCGGTTATTACGTAATTTCATCTCTCCCAAACCTAGACGTAACGGGAATTCAGAGCCATCTTCCCTAATGCCGATGGTGTCTTTACTAACTGAGCTGAACTCGCCTGTCTCTATTCCAGCGCATAGTTGTTCAATATCTGAAAAAAAATCAGGTAAAAACGAGGTGGCCTCTCTCCCAATCAAAGTTTGGTTTTTAGTATTCAAAGTGTTCAACACCGCAGGGTTATTGTTAATGATGATTCCGGATCGATCCGTGACGATAATGCCCTCGGTGCTATACCTTACAATAGATTTGTAATACTTGATAATTGCCTTAGATTTTTCTTCGCTTTCTTTTAGTGCTAACTCAGTATTGATTTGTTCTGTTGCTTCTTGGATGGTACCAAATATCAGCGGTTCACCATTTTGTGTGTATTTGGCTTTAAATTGTTGGCAAACCCATTTGATATTTTCTCCCTTTATGAGAATTCTATGATAAATAGGAATAGGCTCTTTTTTTTCTAGGGTATCCATATATGTATTGTTAACATTTTCTTTATCATCCGGATGAATCAATTTAAGAAATGACTCGTAGGAAACTTTAAAATTTCCTGGGTCGACTGCGAAAATACGATATACTTCGTCTGACCATGATAGTTGATTTGTTTTTATGTTTAACTCCCAAGATCCGCACTTAGCAATCGATTGTGCTTCTCGAAGTTTTTCTGCTCGTAACATTAGATCGGTTGATTGTTTTTCCATAATCTTATCTAGGTTGGAGTAAGTGTTTTCAATACTTACTCCAAATTTCTTTAAAATCTGTTTCAATAGAATAAAGCCAAGTAAAAAAATGATGAGAGTAGCGCTGGTGTCAATGCTGAGTTGATGAATGATTGTATGCTGTAGGTCGCTGATGTCATGTGCTATTAGTACATGGCCAACATAATTTTTGTCAATGTCAAATAATGGTAAAGCCATCGCGAGTGTTGACTGACTTTCACTGACCTGAATTTGAGAAATATCCTTGTTCTCTTTTAGAATGTCTTTAAATAGATAGTACAGTTGCTGTGCCATGGGCTTCTTAGTTGCTAAGAGCACTGTTTTCGGGTTGTGAGCTTGTTGCATACTCGTTTCGAAAAATCTCCATTCCTCTAAATTCAAGTTTTGTCTATTTGAATCTGATGGTAGAAAATCTTTTCTTATTGCTTCAATTAATGTTATGCCAAAATTTTTTTCAATTCGTGTAAATATGTGGTGTATTGATATTCCTAGTTCGACATAGCCGAGCAACTGACCTTTCGAGTACCAGGGGACCGCTACCAGTAGGGTCAGTGCACCAGATCGGTCGTGTTCAAGTCCTGATGATGTCACCTTTTGTTGTTGAGCTTCGAGCATAGTATGTCTGCTGATAACATCACCGTGGAGCTCTGGTTCATCTAGTCTTAAAAAAGTAGTTCTATTAACGTCAGAAAAGTGAAAGTGGATGATGTTAAAAGTATCTTTGAGATGCAGGAAAATGGGGTTGCTGTTAGCAAGTAACGTGGCCCTGTCTTTTTGCTCAAAAGGATAGACCAGATTCTCATTGTTCAATAGGCCAGTGAGCGCCACTTCTAACTCTTCTGCTTCTTCTTTTAGTGCTTGATAAAAAGCATTATCGACTTGGTTCAAGTGGTTTATGACTAGTTTTTTATTCTGGTTATATTGATAGTTGGCACTGAGAGAATGAAGGCAGATAATTGATATGAATAGAAAGCAAAAAGTATAGTTTATTTTTTTTTGAATGGCCTTTGAGCTATTTTTGTAGTCTCTCAGCCCCTGAGTGTTAGCCTGTTCTGTTGAATGCTTACCCTCCATGCGTCATATCCCTAATGATGAGTCCTACTCTTTGTTATTATAGGCTATTTGCGAAGTCTTAATTTTAGCTAAATGAATGCCGGAAAGGGGGTTAGATTGGTTTAGTTAATTGCCAATTTAACTAAACCAATCTAATAGGTGGTGTCTTGTATTAGCTGCCTTTCTTGCCTTTAGACCCTTTGCTGCCCTTCTTGCCCTTAGACCCTTTGCTGCCCTTCTTGCCTTTGCTGCCTTTCTTCCCTTTAGACCCTTTGCCATTATTACCTTCGATTACTTCAAAGGTAACATCTACTTCGCTAGAGTCTGATGCTGTGCAAGTTGTCTCCCCGTTTTGTCCTATAACGCTTGAGGTGATGACTGTATCCATAGACACTTGCGCGCTTTGGGTGAATTGTTTTGTTTCTCCGGTCTGTATGTCACCGACGGAGATTGTATGTCCAATGGGCGCCGCTTGAATGATTACATCGGTTAATGGTTCTCCATCATTGGTTATCATATAGGAGACTTCTGTATCTTGTCCCTCTAGTATGTCATCATCAAAACCGACTAGGGTCAAACTGCCAAATACATCACCTTTATGTAATTCTGCGGAGCAAGACGTATGAATAACATGAGTTTCTGATGCCTCTTGGATGCCGCCAGCATCACTTGTGATAATAAATGTCGATTCAGAGTCATATTCACCGTTGGCCGAAATTTCAAATGTTTGACCAGGAAGAATGCCCGTGCTAGGAGAGATGGAGTAAGGGTTGGATACCTTTTTACCGTAACTGGAAACACTGATTGGTGCGGAATCGTCAATTGATCCTGAACAGACAGGTGGTTTAGTATTTTCTATTGTTGCTGAATTGTCACTGGCTTCACAGCCGCCACCTGTATACATGAATGTAAGTTTTGATGGTCTGCCGAGTGATTTACATGTAGGTACTTCTACCGTTATAGCGGCAGGTGTAGCTTCAACTTCAAGGTTGAGGCTACATGTCTGAGATACTAGATGAAGACCGGCATCAATGGTTAGGTTTGTTGTATTTGTTGGCAAATCAAAGCAGGCGGTTTCACCTTGGCTGTTTGCATCATTATCGAGTGCATCATTCATTTGATCCATCTTGGTGAAGACAAGATCGGTGGATTGATTATTGAAGTGAATCTTGTAGCTTCCTGGATTGAGTTCAGAAAAAAGATATATACCGTTCTCGTCTGTTAGGGTTGTTTGGATAATATTTGAGCCTTCGCATGTGAATAGCTGGACCTCCATGTCAGCTATGCCTGTTTCTTCATTATCTTGAACCCCGTTTTTGTTTGAGTCCATCCATACACGATCACCTATGCTGCTTTCATCTGCTATTGAATCGCAGCTATCGCTGGTGATATGGAAGTTCTGTTCTGGGCTATTGTTGGATTCTGTGATATTTAAATCTAAGTTTAGGTTCGGTGGAGAGATAATGTTGAATGCATCAGGCAATGAGTTTTCCCGAACAGAAATTTCATAGTTTCCGGAGACTTCAAGTAAATTGTCGATTAAGAATTTGCCTTGCGCATCGGTAATATCTTGGAAATCGCCTAATTCTTCTCCGTCGAGAATAATTTCAGCGCCTTCATAAGGTAAGTCATTGCAGTAAACTGTACCGCTTACGGTATAAGGAGATGAAATAGCGGTACTTGATAATAAAATAGAAACAGAGATGCTAAGCCATTTTACGATAAGGATTCTTCGCATTATTTTTCCTCTTGGTGGCGGGGTTGTAATTGTTAGCTAATTTGGAGGGTAGTTATTGTGCTGCCCGAAAGAATGGGGAATAGTTTGCCTTTTATTGGCACTGGTTTATATGGAGGTTTTGTATGTTTTTTTTGCAAAATATGATGCAAAGTATTTTTTTGTAAATAGCTAAAAGCTTCTGCTTAAATTTTGCATTTCTTTCATGACCCAATTTGACCAAAATGTGGTTCGGTTAAATTGTCGCGTGCCTGCGTTGCGTATTAAGCTCCATAGCCAGTGATGATTTCCATTGTAAGCATGTTTGACGGTTTTTAAAGCTATGTTCATTTTGGCTATTTCGGCTTTGCGTGCACGTTCGTAGCGCCTAAGCCAATAAAGGTTTCCGAGAGGAATACTTTGTTGCCATGCTCTAGCAAGATGGGTGGTAAGTGCTTGGCAGTCTGATAATCCAAGGTTGGCGCCTTGTCCTGCGAGTGGATGAATTGTGTGAGCGGCATCACCCACAAGCACGATATTTGACTTTACTATGTGCTTTGAAGTTTGAGGGGTAATTGGGATTAAAGATCGGCTAGAGATGAGCTGCATTGCACCATAGGTGTTCGGTCTTAGGCTATTTCCATGTTGTGTGACGATTGCTTCGAATGATTTTTCTGGTAGCTGGGCCATCTTTTCTAGCAGCGCTTGAGGGCCAGACCAAACGATAGAGATGGCGTTTTTTCTTTTGGATTTGTTGTCCGCAAGTGGCAGGAAGGCTAATATGGAGTTCCCCAAAAAAACCTGCCTTGCTATATTATTGTGTGCGTCATTCACTTTTAGCTCTGCGACAATAGCGTATT
>JAYPYM010000027.1:0-11829 GCA_038135915.1 Gammaproteobacteria bacterium | reverse complement strand
CCATGGTGGGCTCAGTTGCTATATTCGATAGCTCGCGAATCTTTGAGTGAACCCCATCTGCCCCTACTAGTAACTGGGATTGGGTTGAAGCATGATCTTTGAAGATAGATGTTATTTCTCTCGGACTTTCTGGTTTAATGCCATGTAGGCCGGAGTCAAATTGAACATCTACATGAGGGCTTTTGTTGAGTGACTCTAATAAAGCGCCTACTAAGCAATTATTTTCAATGACGTATGCCATGGCTTCTAGATTGATGGCCTTGCAATCTAATGAAAAATGACCTGTACCCTTATTTTCCCAGACTTCTAGTTGTTCTACTGGGCAAAGTTGAATATTCTTTGGCTGCAATCCAGCATCAACTAGTCCGTAAAGTTCGCTGCGATTAATTGTGCTAACTCTTGCGGGCTTAGATATTTCTTGAAAAGCCCGGGGGGCTGCGAAAGGTGCCCTCTGGTCGACAAGCAATGTACGCCAAGGTTGTAGGTTCTTTCCCGCTTGCTGCTTGGCTTCGTTGGCAAGCAATAGTGCAAGCGCGCAGCCGGTGATGCCAGCACCAGCAATAATAATGTCGTAGTTTTTTTGTACCGAAGGATGTTTATTCAATGTTTCTTCCTGCCTGGCTCAGTTTAAATTGATGCTTGCTCGATGTTTGCTGTGCCCCCATGGCAAATCGTGCTAGGTATCCCTTGCTGCCTGGTAGAATATCAAATAAAAATAGGCCCGCTGATTGTAATAGGCTTGGCATATTCTTCTGTGACCCAGCATAGAAACCTAAAATCATTTTAATGAGCTGGCCGACACGCCGTTGGTCCGACATTCGTATAGTTTGGTATTGTTTCAGTAAAGCGTAGTACCCTACAGACCTTTGGTTGGTTTTTGCATAACTAATTAGTTCAAGCATTGTAGATGCATCACGGATAGACAGGTTAAATCCTTGAGCCGCCACTGGGTGCAAAGCGTGCGCAGCATTTCCCATAATGAGTAAATTAGGGCGAATCAGCTCTGATGTTATTGTTTCACTTAAAGGATAAGCTTTGATATTGCCAACTCTTGAGATATGAAAGGATTGACCTAAAGCTGACTGTAATTGCTGTACAAAGGCTGGAGTATTAGAAGAAACGATACTATCGACTTCTTCGTTCGGAACAATCCAAACTAAGGCGCTTCTATTGGCGTATTCATTGCCACCTTTATTTAGCGGTAACAGGGCGATTACGCCTCTATCGATGAAGCGTTCAATCGCTATTTGGTTGCCGGTGCTGGAAATATCTAAATTCGTGACAATTGCTGTTTGGTTATAGCTCTTTTGAACTTGGTCGATCCCAAGTAGTTTGCAGCTTTGTGAGTGACTGCCATCAGCGATAATGAGTAAATCAAAGCTTAATGTTTCGGGGTTTGCATCTGCTAATTGATAATCGACTTGGTAGCCTTGTTGAGTTGGTTTAAGGTGGGTGATGTCTGCTTGCCAATGAATTTGGATGTTATTAGTTTGTGCGGCAATAGCATTTAATTGTTGGGCAAAGCCCGGTGTTTCCATGGCATACCCAAGGACCTCTACCCCCTCTTCATCAGCGTTAATGCTGGCCCTGCCCCAATGGCCTTGCCTGGAAATTAAGATTTGTCGTATCGGTGTTGCAAAGGGTTCAATTTGATCCCATAGATCAATGCTTTTAAAAAAGTTAACACTGCCGCTACTCAGCCCAATGCTTCGAGCGTCATATTGGGCGAGGTAATCAGTGTTGGTGTTTTTGGTGGGCTTAGGCTTTTTTTCAAATACAGCGATGTGTGCTGAGGCTTCTTTAGCCAGTGTAAGCGCTAAGGTTAAGCCAACTAAACCGCCTCCAATGATGCCGATTTTAGGATTCTGTGTCATTTTTAATAAACGCTATTGCTGCTATTTTGATGATTTTTTCATCAAGTTTTCTATGGCTGAAACAGTTTTAGGTACGCTTGCAGTTAATACTTCGTAACCTTGGTCAGTGACTAATACATCATCTTCGATTCTAATGCCAATACCGCGATAAGCTTTGGGTGCTTTTGTTTGTTCTTGCTCGATGTAAAGGCCCGGCTCTATGGTTAGGCACATGCCTGGCTCCAGTTTTCGCCATTTATTTTTTAGTTTGTAGTCTCCTACATCGTGAACGTCTAAGCCAAGCCAGTGCCCAGTTCTATGCATGTAAAAGTCTTTATATGTTCCTTTTTTAACTGCGTGCTCTAAAGGGCCTTCTATCCATCCTAATTTAATTAAACTTTCTGTTAAGCTGCGAACGGCTGCTTGATGGGGGGCGTCAAAAGTGTTGCCCGGTTTGACTTCCTTCAGTGCTGCAGTTTGCGCGTTAAGCACAATATTGTATATTTCTTTTTGGTGTTTGCTGAATCGACCGTTTACAGGAAAGGTGCGTGTAATGTCTCCCGCGTAGCAATCGAGTTCACCTCCGGCATCTACTAATACTAGCTCTCCAGCATTGAGCTTATCTTTGTTTTCGGTATAGTGTAGAACGCATGCATTGTTACCACCACCAACGATGGTGGTATAGGCAGGCCCTGTACAACCTTGACGTAAAAATTCGTGTTGGTATTCTGCTTCTAGTTGGTATTCAAATAATCCTGGGCGACATTTTTCCATGGCTCGGATATGAGCTTGTGCGCTGATTTCACATACTTTTTTCATGAGGTCGATCTCTTCTGGAGATTTAATTAAGCGCATTTCGTGTATCAGGCTGTCTGAATCTGACCATTTTTTTGGTGGTTTGGTTCCTTTTCTGCTTTTTAGTTTGGTATTCTTTACCCAATGACTGACTTTTTCGTCTAGCCATTGGTAACGTGTCATGGGAAAATAGAGTGTATCAATGGATTGTAAGAGCTTGGGCATTTCTTTGTCTATGTGCTTAATAGTCATCGCCTTGTCGACAGCGAGCACTGTTACGGCTTCTTTTTCTCCAAGGCGATAGCCTTCCCAAATCTCTTGTTTTTTATCCTTGGGTCGACAAAATAGGGTGGTTTTTTGTTTCACACCTGGTCGCAAAACTAACCAGGATTCCGGCTCATTAAATCCCGTGAGGTAGTAGAAATCAGAGTCCGGCCTGAAGCTGTAATGCGTATCACGCGATCTTGTTATTTCGATCCCAGAAGCGATAATTAATGCTGAATTGGGTGCCATTAATTCCAATAAGGCCTTACGGCGCTTGATAAATATATCTGTACTCATGTAAGAATTAGGGCAAGCCATCTTTTCTTCTCCAGTTTTAATGAGTTATAGGCTTTGTTTTCTCCAGTTCGGCCTCTTTTGACAAGCAGAGTTCGGTATGAAAGGTTAGCGTGGCCACTTTTAAAAATTCAGTGATCTGAAATAAGTCAAATTCCATTGTTGAGCCTTCGCTATCCTGATCATCTGGGATCTCAACATTAGAGATTTTTTCAATATCTAGTAAAGTGCTCTCTAACTCAGGGTATTCAGAAAGTGTTTCTTGTGTTTGGTAGAGGCCGATACCTAGCAAGAAACCTCCGCACCATTTTGCCACCTCTTTCGTTCTTTGGCTCAGTGGGTAGGAGTCATCCGGTAGCAAGAGGTCCATGGATAAAGTAAAGTTTGCTAGTTTTGCTTGGGTGAAGTCATAAAAGGATATTAAGAATGTCTGGTCTTCTTGATCAATTTGGTCAGCCTGATTTCCACTCGAAAACAGATCTAGACATTGAATGAACCATTCTTGACGACTAGGTTTATTTGAGCAGATGCAAAGTGCCAGAGTAAATCCTTGCAGTTCTGCTGCGGAGGTCTGCAAGCCTGATAAGTCCAATACTGATTGCACTTCATCGAAATCATGAAAATAGGTGGAGTCAATAATAGTATCTGTATCTTCTGATATCGGCATGATTATTCTTTACCTGTGGAAGTATGTTTTAAGCGGTTCGGTTGCTTCCAAGGAAGCATACCACAAATGAAGGATTTATTTTTCTGAAGGTCTATTTATAATAGAGCTAAATTTAATGAGTCCATTAGGAAAAGCTAATTTAACCAAAGGGTTTGATATCGTGACTTTAAAAAGCCATAAAGGGTTGGATGAAGAGATATTGCTTCTAGAAAAAAAGATCGATCGGCTTTTGAAAAAGTGTCGTGACCTTAAGTTTAAAAATATTGCCCTCGAGGAAATCCAGGCTTCTTTTTTGGATGAGCAATCTCTAGAGGCAGGTATGGAAAAAAATGGGCACTTAATCAAATCAACCAATGCTAGCATTGTGAGTGCCGATGATATTGTGAGCCCTGTTTAGTCTTAATTAGATTTAGAGATTGAAACTATGAAATCAGAGAATATTACCGTTAAAGTAAAGCTATTGGGAAAAGAGTATCCCGTAAGCTGTAGCCGTTCTGAGGAAGGTGCGCTGTTGCAAGCTTCTCGCTATCTTGAAGATAAGATGAGAGAGATCAGAAACGCCGGCAAAACAATCGGCCTGGATAGAATTGCCATCATGGCTGCCTTAAATTTGGCGCATGAGTTCATCAAACTGCAAGATGAGATGGAAGAAGAGCATGATTCTTCCCATAAAAAGTTAGAAACCTTGATGGAAAAAGTAGATACTGTGCTAGATGATGTCTAGTGCAGCCAATTCTTAGGGGTATATAGATACAGGTAGAAGAGTTTGGGGGCTGGTCTATAATTAGATCGAAATGCTGTTTAAATTCTATTGCTTGAGAGCTGCTTCAAGTGTCAAAATGCTAGTATGCGGTAGAGTTTTGAAATAGCGCTTAGGACAGTTCAGTTGTACAGGTAAAATTGCGACTTATGGATAAGGGGGCAAATGGGCTTTTTTCAAAGCAAGTTGATGACTATATAGCATGGAAAAAGCATGTACTCAAACAGCTTCAAGCTTATAGAAACTGGCTAGATGAGTATCAATTGTCCACAGAAGAAGTAGACCAAAAATTACTGATCGCTCAAGGCGTACTACAGACAGATCAAATTACCCTAGCCTTTGTTGGAGAATTTTCTAGAGGAAAAACAGAGCTTATTAATGCTTTGTTTTTCTCTCAGCATGGGCAACGTCTCCTGCCATCCAGACCTGGTAGAACAACCATGTGTCCAGCGGAGCTTTTTTTTGATTTAAAAGAGCGTGAATCTTGGATTCGGTTGCTACCGATTGAAACCCGTAAGGACCATCTAAGAATCTCTGATCTAAAGGATGACCCAGAGGCATGGCATTGTTTCGATCTTGATTTGAGTTCTCCAGAGCAAATGGCTGAGACACTTGCTCATGTATGTGATGCTAAAGCTGTCTCACCAGCATATGCAAAAGAGCTGGGCTTTGATCTTGATCAGCTAGAGCATGACCTGGGTGATCCTGATTTGGTGACCATTCCAGTTTGGCGCCATGCGCTCATTAGCTTCAATCACCCTTTGTTAAGGCAGGGTTTGAGAATAATCGATACCCCAGGCCTAAACGCCCTCGGTTCGGAGCCAGAGCTAACACTGCGTCTGCTTGAAGAGTCTCAAGCAGTGCTGTTTCTTATGGGTGCCGACACTGGTGTCACTGCTACAGATTTAAGAATTTGGGAAGATCATATCAAGCACCTTTCGGGCAAATTACACGACAGAATGTTTGTTGTGTTAAATAAGGTTGATACACTTTGGGATGATCCAGATGGTGATGATGTTGCGAGTGGTCATTTAAACCAAGTTATCCAACAGTCTGCAAAAATCTTAGAGGTGCCGAGTGAGGGAATAGTGCCTTTATCTGCCAAGGCTGGTTTGAGAGCTAGGCTGTATGCAGATGATGAGCTGTTTCATAAAAGTGGATTAGACGCGTTAGAGCAAGCGCTTTCTGAAAGTATTATACAGGGTAAAGAGCAAACCCTAAAAAAACAAGTGATCGACGATGCGCTTGAAATCATGCGCCAAAATCAAAAAGCCTTGATTGATGAGCAAAAATATATCCAGGTTGATTTGCGGTCCCTGGAATCAGCCCAAGGCAAGGGGGAAGTGCGTTTATTTCGTCTCAACGAAAGGGTTAAAAAAGAGCAACAGTATTATCAAAAAAGACTCATGGTTTTGCAACCAATTGAGAATCGTCTCAAGACACAGTTGCCTAATTGGCTTAAGCCTTTTAATCAAGAGTCTATTTATAAATGGGAGCTTATTCTGCAGCTTGATGCAAAGAAGCGAAAGAAAAAAGATTTTAAGAGAAGTATTCATGATTATTTTACTGAAATCCGGCGTGACTTTTCTCAGCTAAAAGATAATTCAGCGCAGGCATTATCACTCATACGTTATCTTTATCAGGAATATGCGAAGGATCATGAAAAGTTCTCTATAAAGTATGACGGTTTTGACTTTAATTACTTCCAGAATCAGCTTGAAGTATTAGAGATGAAGGCAAATGCCTATACTCGAAGCGCGATTAAGTTTTGGCGAGACCAATTGCTTTCTTCAAACCAGTTTTCTGCTGCCTTGCATGCTCAGATCACTACTTTGACAGAAAATGAAAGAAAAGCGATTGAACAATGGTGCGAGCAAGCAATGACGCCTATTCTTTACCACGCTAAACAGAGAAAGCAATTGAAACGGTTGCTGGAAAGTCCAAATGAGATTCCTGACCATGTGGATAAACTTCGCATAGATAGCGAAAAAATAACCAATAAGTTGGATGCGCTTAATCAGATTATTGAGCAAGTTCAATATGCTGACGAAAGTGTGGCGGTACCTATTCTCAAGACTTAATTTGATAGCTGTCCGCGTAAATCGAAACCGCTAGTGTGAGAGTTGGTTCTTGATCTTTGTTTGATTCGGTTTCTATAGCATCTAGCATTAATCTAGCGCTGTCTTGGATCATTAGATTGTCGATATCATTTGCGTTTCTAATTAATTGATATTCACCGAATAGATCATTTAGCGGTATATCTAGTACAAAGTTTTTCTTGGTGCTGATGCCAGATGCATTGGCAATGTAAAGCGTGCTTGCTTTTATATCAATGCCAAGTCGAGTGGTCTTTAAGCGTTTCAGATGTACTCTCAGCTCCTTGTTTGGTCCGACACTAAAGTTGGCTATGCCTTTTACTTTGTAAGATGAAGCATCTTGCTGTCTCAGTTTGCCCGAAATCAAATACCTGCCGTCTTTGTAATTTATCTGCACATCTGATAGAGATGTCTCCTCGTCTAGCTTGATTTCTTGGATGAGTTGGTTAAGTGTAATTAAGTTTAGGCTAATTTCGGTCTTTGCTAAATAAAGTGAGTCCATCAGTTCTTTTCGTACTGAAGTTGTTTCCGTGCTTGGTTGATTGCTTGCTGAGTCTTCATCAGCCTGTATTGTGACGCTGGGCTCGTACTCTAGGCTGAGTTCTAGGCACAATGTATCTTCTTTAATTTTTATGGTTGTAGGTTTTAACTTAACACCCTCTGTCCCTTCAAGGCCTAATTCTTCACATGTGAGAGTTTTTGTTATCTCTTTTTCAGTTAAGTCGAATGACATGTAGGACTTGCTCATGTGGTTGTTGGCTAAAGCTTGAATGAGGGGGTCTTCAAATGTGCTCCCTTCGTGTGTCACATGCAGATTTGAGGGTGTAATGCGCAGATAGCTTTGGTTTTCATGTGTTATCAGATTTAGGTCTAGCTCGGTTGAAATGAAGCGCGGTTTGCCTGCTGCTACAGCTATAGTATTGATTGCGTTGAGCCCAAGCTGTTCAACACCCTGCAAAAAGAAATTATCGGAATAGCCTGTATCAAGCTTTTGAAGCTCTGCATCAGGCTTTAAAGTAATTTTGGCGCAAAAAGATAAACGTTGGCCCGCTGTGCTTATCCTAATTTGTTCAAAAGTCGCAAGCTCAGTTTCGATTTTTTCAGACGCTGTTAAGATAGTGTTTAACGACTCTAAATTAACAGAAGCCTTTAATTGGCCTAGCGTTTTTTGACATGGTCCAAACACTTTTCCGGTTTTTTCGTGAGCTATTCCTGTGTGTTTTAGTGAGAATGCTTTGGCAATCGTTGGCAGCAGCGCTTTAGTTGTCACTCTCGGTATTGCTTTTGCTACTTTTGGCAATGCAGTTCTCAGTATTGAGCCTATTTGTATGGCAGTGGCCATTGCTAGGTCTGTTTTGGTGGGTGTAAAGGGTTCCTTATAATATATATTTAAACTTGGAACTCTTGCTCGGACTTGGGATAATTCGGCACCTTTAGAAGTGTTGATACCAGGTATGCTTAAACTCGAAGGTGGGCATTGCATGGAGCGTGAGTAGTTTTGTTGAGGTACCGCTTTATTGTCTGCAGTGCTAAAGTTTTCCGAACCGTCTTCTTCGGATACTTGATCCAAATTGAAACAGTTTGTTGTATCGAGAAAGACCTGTCCTATTTTATCGAACATAATTAAAAGTGTTTTGCAGTGTGCTCTTAAGTATTTAAAATCCGCCAAAATGATATCAAAAAAGCATCATCTTTCATAGTCTGTATGCCAACTCAAGTGTTCACCTAGAGTTGTTGATCAGTAGCTGATAGCGTCATTAGCAACCGCTTGTGTGCTAGTTTCCATATGGGTAACACATTGATTTTAATATTAATAATAAGTAGCTGTTCTAGAATAGAATGCTTTAGTGTTACAATTCGGCGCAGGGTCCTGAGTGGCGCTCATTTCTTTATTTCGAAATAAATGCAAAAAATCTTAAGTATGCAAAGCACTAAAAACGAATCTATTGGCATAGTACAGCCAAAAACCTTGAAATTTGATGAGCAGCTTCAGCTGACTTCAGGTCAATCCTTAGCCTACTATGAGCTTGTCTATGAAACTTATGGTGTACTTAATTGCGATAGCACTAATGCTATTTTAGTTTGTCATGCCTTGAGTGGTAATCATCATGCAGCCGGCTATTACACCGAGCAAGACAAAAAGCCAGGTTGGTGGGATGCTTACATTGGTCCAAATAAGCCTATAGATACCAATCAGTTTTTCGTTGTTTGCTGCAATAATCTTGGTGGTTGTCATGGTAGCACGGGCCCCGCGACCATCAATTTAGAAACCAGTATGCCTTATGGTCCTGAGTTTCCAGTTGTAACGGTCAAAGACTGGGTTCAATCACAAAAGCGCTTAGGCGAGCGTTTGGGTATTACTCGTTGGGCTGCAGTAATCGGTGGTAGCTTGGGTGGTATGCAGGCATTGCAGTGGTCAATTGATGAGCCTGATGCTCTAAGGCATGCGATTGTGATAGCGTCTGCCCCCAAGCTATCAGCACAGAATATTGCTTTTAATGAAATTGCTAGACAGGCTATATTGTCAGACCCTGATTTTCATGGCGGCTGTTTTTATGGTGAGCATTCGTTTCCGAAAAGAGGTTTAACATTGGCACGAATGCTAGGGCATGTGACATACCTTTCTGATCATGCGATGCGTTTGAAGTTTGGCCGGGAGCTAAGATCTGGCCGGCTAAGCTTTGATTACAGTGCTGAATTCCAGGTTGAGAGTTATCTTCGTTATCAAGGTGAGGTATTTTCGGAAAACTTTGATGCAAACACTTATTTGTTAATGACCAAGGCATTAGATTATTTTGATCCTGCCGCTGAATATGGGGACGATCTCGTATCAGCTCTGCAACAGGCAACCTGTAAATTCTTGGTGTTATCGTTTTCAACCGACTGGCGTTTCTCACCTGAGCGATCACAAGAAATTGTAGATGCCCTAATTCGCGCGAAGCAGGTGGTTAGCTATGCAGAAATAGAAGGCCCGCAAGGCCATGATTCTTTTTTGTTAAAAATTGAGCGCTATCGTAAGCTTTTAAAAGCTTATATGGATAGCATTATGAGAGAGATTGAAGAAGAGTCCCTTGAGACCACTTCTAACAGACAAGCGCAACAAGAAGGTGTAAATGCTGAGGCCTGACCTGGATTTGATTTTAGATTGGGTGCCAATGAATACCCGCGTGCTGGATTTAGGGTGTGGAGATGGGACTCTCTTACAGTTGCTGATCAGTCATTCTAATTGCTTTGGTTATGGTTTGGAGACAAGCGAGACCTTTATACAAAGCTGCGTTGAAAAGTCAGTGCCAGTCATTCAGCAAGACTTAAATAGAGGATTGACGAATTTTGATGATGCTAGCTTCGACGTTGTGATTATGACCCAGGCGTTACAGGTGTTACGTAATCCTCATTTGATGCTTGAGGAAATGTTGAGAATAGGTAAAGAAGTAATTATTACCTTTCCAAACTTTGGATATTGGCGGAATCGTATTTATTTAGCTTGCAAAGGGCGGATGCCCGTATCTCGTACTTTGCCTTATTCTTGGTACGACACCCCTAATATACATTTATGTACTCTAGAGGATTTTGAGGGTCTTTGTCGTACAAGACAGTTAGAGATATTACAACGTAGTGTGGTGGATGGTCACAGTCATCAAGTATTATTAAAATGGTTTCCAAATTTATTCGGTGCAACTGCGTTGTACCGAATAAGGAAGATGGCTTAAGATCAGCTTTCTTATAGTGTTGTTGGTTTGCGTTAACCTTAACTGAGCTTGGAAAGACCATGAGATAATGAAGCTATACTATTTTAATTAGAAGAAGAGGGTCTCTTATGCAAAAAATAATTATTGCAACGCATAACTTGGGAAAGTTTGAAGAAATTAGAGATTATATATCCCAGGCTACTCAAAGCGTACAATTGGTCAACATGAAGGATGCTGGCCTTGCGTCTCCAGACGAGACAGGGGATACATTTATAGAAAATGCATTGATTAAAGCGAGAGCTGCCTGTGAAAGTACAGGGCTACCAGCCATTGCTGATGATTCTGGTTTGGTGGTTGAAACTTTGGGCGGCGAGCCTGGTGTCCGATCCGCGAGATTTGCTGGAGACAATGCAACTGATGCTGATAATATTGCCGCGCTGATTGCTAGGCTGAAGGCTTCTGATCAAAGAATACATCCGGCCCATTACCACTGTACGCTTGTTTTTGCGCGTCATGCGAAGGACCCTGATCCAATCGTTTCTCAAGCTAGATGGCATGGCCAAATGTGCTTAACGCCTCAAGGAGAAGGCGGTTTTGGCTATGATCCGATTTTTTATGATCCCACATTGGGTTGCTCTGCTGCTGATTTAACCCTGGAAGAGAAGAATAATATCAGCCACCGAGGACGAGCTTTAAAAATGCTCGTGGATACCTTGGATAAGCTGGCTTGGTTTCATCGCTAGGGCTCTTTGAGCCTTGTGCTATCAATTTCAATAATGCCCTGCGTTTTAAAATAAACAGTCGATTTGATCAAAATGTCGACTATACTGCTTTTTAGGAATACAAAATGTCTGAGGTTTAAATAATTGCTTTTATTGATTAATCACTTTCTCTAAGCTTTTAGCAGGTTAAATATCTTTAATGAAATATCAGTTAGAAGAGATACAGGACTTAGAGACTTGGGATTCAATCACGGAAAAGTGTGTAACTTCGACCATATTCCATAAAAGTAGTTATTTTGAGTCCTTTTGTGCTGACTTTAGGTTGTTTCGTATTGTACAAGGAACACAGGAAAAAGGCGGCGTCCTCTGCTTCGTTGACGCTGATGATCAGAATAAAATGCGCTTACACGACAGCTTAATACATAATGGTATTATCATTCGTGACGACTTCGTTGGCTCTAACTACCTATCAAAGATCCACTCAGCAACTTTTGAAATATTAGAAAGTTGCATCAGCGCCTTAGATGAGTGTTTTCAAAAAATTCAATTTAGCTTGACGCCAGCGATAAAAGATATGCGCCCTTTTCTTTGGCATAATTATCATTCAGGCCGTGCTGATGACAAATTCAAGATTGTGCCTCGCTATACCTCTTATATTAGCCTTGAGACATTATCTGACCATGATTGTC
>JAYPYM010000026.1:25427-28091 GCA_038135915.1 Gammaproteobacteria bacterium | reverse complement strand
GATTAGCACTGGCGCCACACTGTGTGATACCGAGCACTACAGGTCGTTTCATTTCATCGGTACCATAGCGCAAGTCATATTGGCTGATCATCATATTGTTACTTTGCTGCTGAACCTGAATCTTATCCAGTAACGCAGGCTGCTTCATGAAGGGCCCTTTAACACCTAAGTAAACGGGGCGAATATCCTCTCTGCTCTGATAATGAAAGTTAATTCGATAAAGGTTATAACTAATGCTCGCCAGGTTTTGAGTGCCAGCGGCATGGTCTGTATAATAAGTGTAATGCATTTCGTTGCCATGAAGATCAGTGATCTTGGAGAGAGACCAGCTGAAGATAGGGTCAGCACCGTTGAAATTCGCCAAGCCTGACATACGGGTGATTTTGGACTCTGGGGTATGACCATAAATCCAGAGGGATCCATCTTTTTTATAGACTTTAAAGTAACGTCCATTGTGTTCATATATGATTTTCCGAACATCGCCTTCTGTTTCTAACACATACTCATCTGTGCCATTGACTTTTAAAGGTATCCCATCAAAGCAAAACGTATTGCTGAGATAATTGATGGAAGCAATGTCATTATCCTTCGCTAAGGTTTTGGGGCATCGACTAATGACGGACTCCCCGGTGAAGGACCAACCCATACCCATGACACCATTACCCGCTTGCGAATTAAAGTTCAGAGAAATATTAGGTTGCAAGCCATTCACACCTGGTGGCAAGGTAACGGGTATGGTGTAAGTAAAACCGCCATTGGGGGATACACCATATTGGCCTGCAACCACGCCAACCTCATCACCATGAGCAATGGGTTCACCAATCTGATTTGCTGTAATCTGAAAACCAGTTGTACCACCTTCTAGAAAAGCAGCAATTTCATTGCCTTTGAGAATCTTTATATCTATCCGACCATCTAGATTCACATCTTCAAAGGCCCAAGAAGTTTGGCTGTCATCTGGTGCAACGCCGAATTGGCTTTCACTGAAATAACCCGAAATACTCAGGTTTTCAACCTCACCTGGATTAAAGAAATAAAAACTAGGTGCATTCGAACCCTTACCTTGGAACAGCACATCTAACGCACCATCACCATTGATATCGTGATAAAAAATATGATGCTCAGGCGCATGTTTAGCTAAGTGCTCGATGGATTCTTCTGATACATCGTAAAGGACACGATAAGTGCCATCGGTTGTTTGCTCAAGCACAAGCGATGGCTTATCAACTCGGACAGGTACACTCATTCTTTTCAAACGAATAAATGCCCAAGGTTCTTCAGCCAATAATAAAATATCGTTTAAGCCGTCACCGTTATAGTCAAAACGATAAAATTGATAGTCTTCATGGAAGGAAACGGCTTGAGCAAGCGGCACTAAAAAAGAGATGAAAAAGGCTAAAAAAATACAACTTGGGCGCATCTAAATGTCCTACTGCGTGACTGAACAAGAATGATGGGAGACGAAAAAGACCTGCTAGCATCTCCTACTATCTGTTGCTAATACGTTTAACAACCGGAAGAAAACAGCCTAAGTGTGCGAATGAATCGATGATCAACGACAAGAGATATGCACACTTCTAATCGGTGATTTCATTTTGATGCAGATGATATCGAATGCGTGTTTTAGTGTCTAGCAATCAAATGTAACTGATAAAAGGCAAAAGCTGGTTAATAACTAATGCCTTGCTCAAGTGATCAGGAGATACCTACCGTAGCAATCTCTATTTGAGTATTCTATTTCTTTTTATCAGGAGAAGTAGTACGAATTGTCGTCCATAAGACCTGTTGCTTGGGGCGGCCAAGGCTACCTTCTCGCTCTTCATGGGCAGTCCCTGAATCGATTTTCGTCAGCGTTTCATCAAGTAAGTTGTTACGGTGCCCATACTCGCCGGAAGGCTTATCAACTTCACTATCAGCAGAAGAACTCCCTTTATCAAAAGAATCACTCAAGTCTAAAACATGAGAAACCACGATTTTAAATGCAGATTCTTTCGCGAGCTCATCAATGGTTTTTACTTCAGAATCATCTTTAGCTATAACCGTTTTACCGATATTCTCATTCTTGGCGCCTCCCCTTTCTGATTGGTGAGAGTGTTCTAAAACCTTCACCTTGGCCTGAAGAAGAGTCGCATAACCTCCACTACCAAAATCAGTTCTATCTAAAGCTTTCCTTGGCGTTGTTTGCGATAGCTGATCAGTAAGTGCTTTTAGCTCTTTTTGTATGTATTCTTTTGAGCTTTTCTTGACAAAAAATTCCTTACCGTTTTTCAACTTTCCCCGAAATTTATCTGGTAAACTCAAGTATTTACTGCCCGTAGCAAAATCTTTAAAACCATCGTCTAATTTCTCAATCGCATCTATAGTCGCTTGTAAATCCAATTCAAATTGTTCGATATTGTTTGCAACATATTTTTCTATTTTTAAACCAAAGCCTGATGGGTCAGTACGAAGTTCGTTAACCCACTCTACAACATAATCATCAACCTTTTCTAGGAATTTTCCTGGATCGTTAAAGTCTACAGTTTCTAAACTTGTTGATAATTTTTCATTGCTTTTTGAATTCCCCTTGGGCGTTGTAATCTTTGAATCCGTTGCTTTCTCAGAGGAGCCTGTTTCATCTGGCTTACCCTTAGTAGTTTTTTCTGTAGATTTTGGTGTTTTCTT
>JAYPYM010000026.1:24691-25417 GCA_038135915.1 Gammaproteobacteria bacterium | reverse complement strand
CTGTTAATAGACGACTTTTTTTGCCCCTTGTTTACTTCTTAGAATCGGGCCTCTCCGCGAGCGGGTCTGGCGGTTCGCTTGGAGACACCGTACCTAAAACCTCGGAACGAGACGGAGACGGGCTCCTTAGTTCTCCTCCACTATCTGATCTTGAAAGCTTAACGGGTTCAGTACTACTGGCTGCAACTTTGGACGAGGTAATAGGTGAACTACTCGGACTCCTGAGACTTGAACCCTTTTCTTTATCACCTTCTTTATTTCCAGGTGTTGGCTTTGCTGCGCCTCCTCCAAAAGCGTTTAGCAGATCTGGGTTGAGTTTGCCTCTTTGTACTGGACCTCCCATTACCTCAACCCCCAAACAATTGAGAAAAATACTCTTACCACACTAGATACCATGTATTACTCCATAATAATTTATGTGCTCCAAGAAAAATTATCATACCGCAAACCACCAGCTAATATATAAAATGTCCAATAACAAATACCAATAGAGAAGCAATGGAGTTCAATGTGGCCAATAATTCTTAACTTTCAGACACTATTCTAACTTATCACTATCGACATAATATGTCATTGTTTGGTGGTTAATGTTTTGTATCTATATTGTTATTGAGGTTAGCACAACTAAACGAGTTTAATTACGATCTAAATTAAAGGGGCAGGGTTTATTAGACCACAATATCTGGCTCTTCTTTGACTAATGTAACTTCAACATGTCTCAGGGTT
>JAYPYM010000026.1:13341-24681 GCA_038135915.1 Gammaproteobacteria bacterium | reverse complement strand
TTGCTAAACTGAATCTCAGGCCAACGCTCTTCTGTGAGGCTTAGGTTGACGGAAGAAGGCGCCATGTAAGCAAGCTTTTCACTGCCATCTAGCACCAAGTGGTCATGCGCTTTCTGCTTAAACTCTTCTAATTTTTTAGGGTCATCAGAGGCTACCCACCGAATGGTATTAACGGTAACCGGCTCATAAATACAGGACACCTTGTATTCTTCTTTCAGCCGGTAGGCGACTACATCAAATTGCAGCGTACCCACTGCACCTAAGATCAAGTCATTATTTCTAAGTGGCATGAATACCTGTGTTGCACCTTCTTCTGACAACTGTTTTAAGCCTTTCAGAAGCTGCTTATTTTTCAGCGGATCCTGCAAGCGAACCCGTTTAAACAGCTCAGGCGCAAAGTGCGGTATACCCGTAAAGTTTAACTGCTCCTGCGTGGTGAAGGTATCACCTATCCGAATGGTGCCGTGGTTGTGAATACCAATGATATCTCCCGGCCAAGCTTCTTCTAGATTCTCACGCCCACCTGCCATGAAGGTCAAGGCATCTCCGACTCGGATGTCTTTTTGTAACCGCACATGCTTCATCTTCATGCCTTGCGAGAACTGACCCGAACAAATCCGCATAAATGCCACCCGATCTCTGTGTTTCGGATCCATGTTGGCCTGTATCTTAAATACAAATCCACTAAATTCCTCTTCTTCTGAATTCACAATTCGCTCTTTGGCTGCTCGCGGCTGAGGTGC
The DNA here is from genome assembly GCA_038135915.1 of Gammaproteobacteria bacterium. GTDB lineage: Bacteria > Pseudomonadota > Gammaproteobacteria > Pseudomonadales > UBA6940 > JAYPYM01. Next base: position 23,938 of record JAYPYM010000026.1, on the reverse strand, counting down.
AGGCGCCCACTCAGTCAAACCTTTCAGCATATGATCAACACCAAAGTTACCCAATGCAGTGCCGAAAAAAACAGGCGTCAAACGCCCCTCAAGAAAACTGTCCAGATCAAAGGGGTGAGAAGCGCCTTCTATCAGCTCTAACGACTCCCTCAATTCTGTGGCGAATTCACCGATGGCCTCATCTAACTCTGGGTTGTCTAAACCTTCAATAATCCGTGGCTGGGCTATTTGCGCACCTTTGCCTGGGGTATACAAATAAGTCCTTTTCTCCAACAGGTGATAGACACCTTTAAACAACTTGCCACTGCCGATAGGCCAAGTGATGGGGGCACAGGCTATGTTTAATACTGACTCCACGTCATCCAGTAAATCTATGGGTTCACGTGTATCTCTATCTAGCTTATTGATGAAGGTCACAATGGGTGTATCACGTAAACGACAGACTTCCATCAGCTTGATCGTCCTGGCTTCGACACCTTTTGCAGCATCGATGACCATTAAAGCGGAGTCCACAGCAGTGAGTGTTCGATAGGTATCTTCGGAAAAATCTTCATGGCCTGGCGTATCTAACAGGTTCACGATAGATGTGTTATATGGAAATTGCATCACAGAGGTGGTCACAGAAATACCACGCTCTTTCTCCATCGCCATCCAGTCCGATGTAGCATGCTTATCTGAACCTCTACCCTTCACAGTACCGGCAGATTGAATCGCTCGACCATGCAATAGTAGCTTTTCAGTAATGGTGGTTTTACCCGCATCTGGATGGGAGATGATAGCAAAGGTGCGTCGCTTCTTCATTTCATTGGTTAAAACACTACTATCATTCATAACAATCAATTCCCACTGTATGCTTAATCTTTGCGCAACCTACTATTCCAACACCTTAGGTTCAATACCTTTAGGTTCAGTATCTTCAGGCAATAAAATGTCGGTATTCTACCGAGAATGCAGCCATGTTAAAACGCTGACCATCATTATTTCTTAAGTACAAGCGCAGCGCGAATAGTCAAATAGCTATCTTTCCCATCAACAATCCGCTGACACTCTATAATTATAAATACCATAGTATGCAAATGACCCACGTTGACCATGTTACTTAAAACATTGCTGCAAAAAATAACGCTTTTCAGAGAAACACTGATCATCTGTTTATTGGCAGCCTGTTTGATTTACTGGCAACAGGGCAGCTTTCTTAAAGAAGATGCCCTTCTTTATCGCCTAGAACTGCTGCTATATGATTTCAGAATGAAATTTACTAGCAAAATCACCCATCAAGCGGAAACAGACAAACATGTGGTCATTGTCGATATTGATGAAGACTCACTTCAGCAAGAGGGCCGATGGCCCTGGAGCCGCGCCCGCGTGGCAACCATGATCGACCACCTACGCGAAGCAGGCGCTGTGGTCATTGCATTTGATGTGGTGTTCTCTGAGCCAGAACGAGAAACATTCCTGAGAGCAATTAAGAATATTGGCATCTACGAAGAACATAAAGCATCACTAGATTTGCTGTTTGAAGCATGGAATCCAGACCAAATGCTTGGCCACGCCATGAGCAACATCGATGTTGTGTTAGGCTTTATCTTTCATCTTGGCGATACTACAGGGTTAGCATCAGCAGGCACATTACGCGACCCAATTTTTGACGTGCCAAAAGATAGCGTGATCATTGAAGCAAAGCACTTCACGGCACCTCTAAAAGATATCCAAAGTCATGCGATAAAAGATGGTTTCATCACCACCATGTTTGACGCAGATGGCGTTATCCGGCGCACGCCATTGTTCATTAACCATGAAGGAAAAGCTTACCCATCCCTTGCCCTGTCTGCTGCTATGAGTTACTTACTGGTGGACGACATAGATATTGTCTTTTCGAAGGCGGGCAACACAGAGTATGTGAGTCATATCAATGTAACCAACCAAAAAGTTGATACGGATGAGCGTGGTCGAGTATTAATCCCTTTTCAACAAACTGACGGTCATTTTGAGTACATCTCTGCAAAGGATGTCCTAAATAAAACGGTAAACCCGGAGCAAATCAAGGGTAAGATTGTGTTTGTCGGCACCTCATCGGTGGGCTTAGCAGATTTAGTTAGCACTCCCTTTACCACGCATTTTCCGGGAGTTGAAGTCAATGCTATTATCACTCAGGCGATCGTGAGCAACGGTAAATTTCATTATCATACCATACCCATGCTCGATACACTCTCCGTGTTTCAAATAGGCTTATCTTTCTGTTTAATTTGGTTATTTAGAAACCGCAAACCCCTGACCATGGTGGTGCTCGCTAGCCTGGTCATCACTGCGCTGATATCTACTAATTTTTTCATATGGACAAAATGGAACATAGATCTACCACTGGTGGTCAGCTTAGCACTCACACTGTCCATGTTCCTTTGGTATCTGGTATTGGGTTATGTATCCGAATACAAAGAAGAGCAGAGAATCAAAGGGATGTTTGCTCAATACATTCCGCCCGCACATATAGAGCATGTATTAGACGACCCTGAGAAGTACTCTATGACCGGAGAAAATAAAGAGCTGACAGTTTTATTCTCCGACATTCGTGGCTTTACCAGTATCTCCGAACGCCTTTCTGCATCAGAACTAAAGACATTCCTGAATATGGTTTTCACACCGATTACAGAAGCCATCTTTAATAACAAAGGCACCATTGATAAATACGTCGGCGACATGGTTATGGCTTTCTGGGGCGCACCGATTGATGACCCAGACCATCGACTGAATGCTATATTGACCGCTTTAAGCATGCAAAAAATTGCTGATTCACTGTCAGCAAGTCTGGCGGCACAAGACTTACCAGCGGTTGAAATCGGTATCGGCTTGAACACAGGCTTTATGAATGTTGGCGACATGGGATCAGAATATCGTAAAGCCTATACAGTATTAGGTGATGCCGTTAACCTCGGCTCGAGGCTTGAAAGTCTCACCAAATTCTACGGCGTTAAGATATTGGTTGGTGAAGATACTGCTAAGGGTGTTGAACCCATCGCTTTTCGTCTATGCGACCGCATTCGGGTAAAAGGCAAAGACGTACCCATTGATGCGTACGAACCACTCGGCCTTTATAATGAAATGAGCCAGCCAGAAAAACAAGCCCTATTAGATTACCACCGCGCGATTGCTTACTACCGAGATCAGTCTTGGGCCAAGGCAAAGGACATACTCAGACAACTATACGAAGAAGACCCTGATTGCCTCCTTTACTCGCTTTACCTAGAACGCATTAAGGGCCATGAAGCAAACGGCGTACCAGAAAACTGGGATGAGGTATATTCTCACACCAGCAAATAGTTCAGGGCATATATTAGGTAGAGGCCCTATCAGCTATAGCATCAGCTTGCTGAACAAGATAATATTTTGCCTCTCCACGAACACCTAACATCCGACTCGTGGCTTTTAAATTTACTTCGACTAGGGTTTTCAATATCTTGATACCATCTGTGTAATCACTACCATCGGGAGGAAATAACTCAAGCGTCACATCTTTCACTGCATCAAACACTCGCCCTCGAGTATCTGGATCATTAAACATACGATAATGTTCTTTTTTATAATGAGGAGGCGCAATAGAACTGCCCAGTTCCTCCCTAATTTTAGACTGCAACAAGGACAATAGCTCGTGCTGCAATCCATCCACCTGCGCCTCTCGTAATTTAGTTTGCAACATAGAGATAATATCAACCTGTCCATCTAAATGAATCGTTTCATAGTAATCAAGGGTGCTAGCGGGGTTTTGCGCCCGATAAGAAGCAATTGATAACTCATAGTTTTCCAAACTTTCTTTTAATTGAAGCTCATAATATTTAGACTCCGCATAGGACTCGATCAGCATTTCAACAAAGGCGTTTAAAATGACCTCACCTTGATCGGTTTCCTCGCAAAATTGAATGAGCTTATGTTGAATCTTGTTTGCAAGGACAGGCCCATGGTGATCAACATCCGGATCCCAATTGTCTTCAAAGCTCTTGTTCCAAGCAGTGAAAATCGCATTGTATGTGTTGCTTTGATCATCCTCTACCTCAATAGCAGGCGCAGGGTTATTCTGCAATAATAGATGATCCACTAGCTCGATTTGTTCGTCTTCAATCGCACTGAATAAAATGGTATACCCATCCCCTGTGTGCTCAGCAATCAAATCAGGATTCTGCCTCAGAATTTTTTTCACTGGACCTGCATCACGGGTTACATCAGCATAAGCGGTTACCAGCGAGCCAAAGGTAGGTAATGGGCCTTCTAGGGCTTCAGCTCTTTTCGGTAACGGCTGGCTCGAGCGTTCAACGGGTTCTGGAGTGCTTTTACGCGGCGCTTGAACTGGTCTAGCTGCTGCATCTGATTGAACACGAGCCAGCATTGCTTTCAGTTCTTCAACTCTTCTAGGGTATTCAGCAGCGTGTCTCTCTTTAGCAGCTTTGGTGCCTGGCAGTTTTCTTTTTAGCTGGGCCAGTTTGTCATTCAAATCCTGAACAAGGTCCTCTTTTGATGATACCGTCAGTTCGAGCGAAGGCTTCTGCGATATCAAGCGCTCAATTTCCTCCTCCTCATCCGGCGACCATTCTAATTGTTCCCTTAACTCATCCAACCTGCTATTGATACTAGTAAGCTCTGCTTCCGCGTTTTCTAATGCTGTTTGGGCCTGTTTTCTCTGACCTTCGAGATCCTTTTTTTGGCCAGACCGAGTACCCAATAGGTCTGTTTGGCGTTGTGCTTGGTTGGCGACGCGGAGGCTTAAAGCAGACAGGTCATCGGATATCTGAACATATTCATCATTGCGATACAAATCAGCAAGCTGTGCTATTCTGTTAGTCAAATCACTGATCTGGTCATCTACTGAAATCTTTTGTGTAGCTTGGGTGGCTTGCCTATGCCCTGAAACCCTAGTATTTTGCTTTGCTTGGTTTGCTCGCTTCTTCCCTGAAAAAAGACCATTGTAAACATCATCCAGATTTAACACCAACCTTAAACCCTGACTTAAGTGTTCTTTCGTATCGAATGCCTCAAACTCTACTTTGAGTGCTTCAAAATATGTTTGAAGATCCATATTGTCAACGTAATCAATCTCAGGATGCTTGGTTAATGCTGCTGTAAAACTCGCGGCATATTCAACTTTATCAGAAGTAAAGCCGCTCAAATAGGACAAATAAGCTAGATAGTTTTGTTTGCGCTGTTTAATTTTCTCGCCTTCAAGCAAATCAACCTCAACAGAAGCTTCAGGTGCTTCGCCCTCAACCACCACAGGCTGCGCAGACACCTTAGCTTCACTTTGCAACCGTTTTAACTCGTTTTGTAGGCCAACCACACCTACTTCAACTGACCTAAACGTATCCTTTATTTGGCCAAATATTCTTTGAGTGAAGGCCATACTATGAAAGCTAGCTTTCTCTAAAAATGACAATTGACTTTGAATGCTATTGTTTAACTCTTCTAACTGTTGCAGAAAACCCGCTTCAGTCATGCTCCCAGAAGACAAAACCCCATATTGCTGCTCAATATCAATTGTTTGTTTAGAGAGTGCAGAAAATTTTTCCTGGTAGAAGTCACGCTCTTCTTCAAACTCTAATTCTTCCGCAAAAGCACGGGGGTTCTTCCTTAACTCAGTTAACGCGAAGGATACATTCTCAGCAAAGTTGCCCGGCAACTGCTTTTTCTTTCTGGCACTAGTGGCTTCAACCTCATGAAGCAAATCAGACAGCACCCTACCTTCTTTTCCCGCTTGGCTAGACCAAAGCGCTCGGAGTGGTTTATGTCTAATGCTTGATTCAATAAACCATCTAGCAACTACAGCGTTACCTCCTGTTAACGCACCGAACAAGTGATTGTAAATATGTTCTGTTTTTTGCTTTACACCCTTTCTTTTCTTACCCTGATCAGCAACTTTCAACATGTACTCTCTTGCCAAGACACCTTTCACCAAGTCCGACTTTGCTTTAATCCACTCTAGAATCATGATTGTTTCTTGGCCGGGATCAAAATTTGGATCAGCCAAGGTCTCTTCCGTAGCGAAATCTTCAGCGTTTCGATCCAGTGCACAATGGCAAATATCGAACTTCCTGGTTTTTGGTGCTTCTATCAATAGCGCCTTCAGGTTCTCATATGCCCACTCCAAGACTTGAATGACGTCATGAATATCTACATTATAGGCGATAGCTACTTGAGCAAGGTTTAAGCCATCTTCAGTCACAGCGTTTAATAAGTCATTAAGATCTTCTGTCTTCCTAACCCAATCCAGTATGTCTGTATAACCGTACTGTGCTGCCTGATGCGCAATATAATGACCGTCAGCAGTTGCTTTTCTTAACATGGGTTGCAATTCAGGCTTTGAGTGTATCCATTTTAACGTCGAAAGATCGCCTGCTTGTAGCGCAATCTGAACAATGTCTTCACCTTCATGATTTTCCTGCAACAGCAATGAACGCAACGCTGGTTTTGAGTAAACCCATTCCAATAAAGCAACACTACCCTTCATCGCTGCGATGTGGGCGATATTCAAGCCTCGCGCAGTTCTTTGGGTTAACAAAGTACGTAGTATTTTATGATTATTAAGGTCATGCAATACTGGGATCACTTCATCATTGATCTGATTTAATTGGCTGTTACTGATCACAAGATGAGAAAAGTTATAAATATCTTCACCATCGATATATTCACTGTCTGGCTCTCGGTATTGAAAATTCAGGATAGCCTGAAGGTCTGGGTTTGCGGCACCCAATAGGGTCAAAAGTTTTTGAGTAAACGCCTCTGATCTTTCTATCGGCAAGGTTAAGTGTTTAGCAGCGGCTGTTTCATGAATAGTATATTTATAACATTCCTTACGGACCTTACCTGCCGGCATCGGCTTAGGCAGGGGGACGGCTGCTTTCCAAATTTGTCTAAGAGAATCAATCACCCTAGTTTGTAATGAGACTTGCACCTGTGCTTGAGAAGAGTCGCGAGTAGCGTTTACCATATCAATACTTCTTTATGAACTGTTCAGGATTTAACATGAACCAGATTAAATCAGCACATAAGTGCAATGATTATGCTGGTATGCTTAAAGAATGATTTATACGACACTGGCAAATGAGTTTCAAGTTTTCTCGGTTTTTTTAAGCTTTTAACGCAATCAAGTTTTTATTGTTTTAACAGAAAAAAGCCTTCCGTACGTTCTGCCGTATTTTCGGCTTCTAAACTAAAGGCACTAGAAACCCCGTTGCCTTGATTGATTAACACGCCACTAATACCGCCTTTTAAACAGTCAACACAGATATTATTGGTATCTAAGAAAGCTTCACTAGGTGTCGCATTATCGATATCCACAAAAAATTGGCCGTTACCATAGTTCATGACTTTATCATCTAAGATCAAATGCCAGAACTTTTCAGCATGTTGATCATCAAATAAAACCCTTAAATCAGACCCTTGCACCATGATACCCCGATCAAAATCGATATTAAACCTTGCCTCAATACCAGTTACATCTCCTATCGAGGAGCCTGCTATAAATGGGGTAGGGTTGGCAGCTTCAGTATTTGCAGTGAAAGCGATCGTACCCGTTAAGTTGGCGTTAATCGCTGGTTCAGCAGTCATCCAATAAAGCTTTGCATTTTCATCTACGCTGGCACCATTAGCAACAGACTGATCAATTGAAGTATCCTGACCAGAGCCATCCCACGCCCCCCAACTGACCTCGCCCAGACCGTCAACATTCGTATTCAGCACATCCCCGTCCACCACAGCACTGCCTTTTCGGTAAAGCTTTCCCGATGGTCCACTTAATCTCTTTGGATAATACAGGGTGTCCGAAGGCAAGGTTTCCGGCAGCAAAAATACAGGATGATTGTTTGCATCTTTTATCACGCCAGCATGCTGTATAAAGGCAGGTAACTCAGTATTTGTGATTGGATCAACACCCTCCAATCTAACAAATCCGATCGTTTTTCCATTTGGTAACTGGTCTTTTTCTGCATCGGTTAGCTTCGCATCATAAAATGCACTCAAAACAATACCTGATTCCACCTCCGTATCAATGACTTCTTCTTGAACATTTTCAATTGCTTGATCCGGCTCAACACTTAAGGAGTCATCTACCAGCCCAATCGGACCACTTGCATCCTGCACTAATCGAATATCATCAGGGTTAAAATAAGCATCTCTACGAGGCTCAACCAAGTCGACAAAATCTTGAGATGCAGCCGGTACGTTTGGGTTTGGCGCACCTGGCGGCTGACCAGCGGGGTTCGGTCGACGACGCTCATTAGTATCTGGTAAATCACTGGATCCGTCAGCCACTTGGGTTTTTGCTGGTGATCCTGAAGATTCATCGCCAGCGTTTGCGACAGGCGCCGATTGACCATCTGAAGGTTTAGCCCTAGCATCTGACTGCGTTGATTCACCGGCGCTCGATGTATTTTCACGCTCGTCGCTATTCGTATCATCACCTTCGGTTTCATCGCCTTCACTTTCAGGTTGTGCAGCAGCGGAGGAAGGTGGTGGTTCATTTAATTCAGCTGGGGGGGCTTTCAAACCCGATGGCGATTCATTTTCAGAAATATGCCCATATCGATAGGGTTGGTTATCTCCCAGCACCATACTGCCCGCCTGATTCTCTACTTCAACCGCTCCTTTCCATACTGCCAATAATACGGCTCCTTCACTATTTTCGACTGCGTCATAAAAGGTGCCTCTAATACCGATTGAACCCCCTTTAGTTTTCACTTGATAGTTATCTTTATTGCCTTTGCCAATAGCACCCGTTACAGTTCTAAAGCCGCCAGAAATCAGCTCCATAAATGCAGAGCCTCCTTTTTCCGCATCCCCAGGCACATATTCCGCTATATGAAAGTCTGTGTCTTCTCGCAATGTCATGAGCGCGTTATCGGTAAAGCGCATCTGCAATAGCGCGTTTTGACTGGTGGACAGGGTATCACCAACATAGACTAAAGACCGTCGTGACAAAGCTCTAATATTGCTAAACTGGTCAATGGCAACAACATTACCTTGCGTCATAATGACCTTGGCAGCAACTATATTCTGAGTAGTAGCAACCCCCTGCTGAGCTATCGGCCCAATGAGAAAAGCCAGCATCACAACTAGCACCTTACGGGGTGTCAACATAGTCCAATCCCTAGTCTATCTAAAATTCCCATCGAATCTTGAGCTCAGAACGATTTCGATCATATTCATAAATTTCAATATTACTTTTACTGTCTAAATAAGTGCTTTCCAAATGAAGGGATAGATGTTCACTCATATTCCATTTACCCCCAACCAAAACTTGAGCCGAATCGTCTGAGCGGGTTTCCAAAAATAGACTGTTCTCATCTTGATAGCGTGACACATTGTAGGCAGCGCCAACAAAAAAACTCAGGCTCCTGGAAATTGTTCTGCCATACTGGTAAGCCAGTCCAGCATAATCACGCATCCTTTCGTCAAAGTCATTATCGTCAGCTTGGTCACTCTGATAAAAGATAACAAATGAGTGCGTTGCTTGGTGAATAGGCATAAGAAAGGTTAAGTTTAGACTGGGTTGTGTACTGTCTAATTCAACACTGGTATCGTATACCTTATCAACATACCCAATAGACAATTGCGTTAGAAAGTTCGAATGCCATTGCTGTCGCCAACGGCCAAAGGCACCTGTGACACTTTGGTATGCGGCTCCATCTAATAACATATGAAGATAAGATAGCCCCCACTCGAACTGTCGATTAACACCTGATATTTTCCATGATGCTTCAAGCTGTAAAATATCATAGTCGTAGTCATTAATTTCTTCATTGTACTTATGTTGACTATCAAACCCAATATTCAACGCATGTTTTTGATTAAAAGGGTACTTGTAGTTTAAGCCAGTGCGTGCAGACCAAAAGCTACTTTCGGTACTTCTTGAGCTGTCACTTAATAAAATATTACTAACGGTTTCTAAATCCGTTGCACTATTAATGTTGGAATCGACCCCGCCACCAACATCTAATAGCCCAGACCACTGAGCAAAATGAGCTCGCTGCCTTTTCTGAATAGTATCAAGGAATGTATTAATGTTCTCTTGTACACCCTCTGGCGGGTCACTATCTAGCACATATCTCAATTGTTCAGAAGCTTGCTGGTAATGTTGCAAATGAAACAGGGTGCGGGCATACTCCAGCCTTAGTCTGCCCTGATCTGGATACTGGGCAACTAACCGTTCAAACGCAAACTGAGCTTCTGCATACTTTTGTAACCCGAGGGTAATCAACCCATAGTAAAGATCGAATAACGGGTAACCCTCCAATTCAAAAGCATGTGTGGTCGCAATGTTATAAGCCTCATTTAACGAGCCAGCTTCATAGGCTTGTTGCATTGCGGTTTGCACTGCTTGCAATTCATCTTGAGCATTTGCATAGGCAAAAGAAGCAACGAAAAAGCTGTATACCAATAATACGAATTGAAAAACCCTAATCATGCTTAGTCATTAACTCCACACAAACACCAATACTTCTTGGCCATCAACCCAAGAAGCCATCTCAAATTGCAACCTTCATCTTCGACTCAAGACCATCTCACTCATCAATTAGTTTAGAAACCAGGCTGACAATTACCAGCGACACTTTTCTCT
>JAYPYM010000026.1:12201-13286 GCA_038135915.1 Gammaproteobacteria bacterium | reverse complement strand
ATGCTTGATAATGATTGGAACTGATTGTCACCTAAGACTAAGTGACATCTTGACTCTGTTTGAAAGCAAAGAAATAGCAACCACCATATTTTGAAGCAGTATATGATGTATCAAAGCATGATGAGGATTTGCCTACATAAAAAGAAAGAGCAGCTAGCAAAATGGCTTCTCTCTTTCTGTTTAGCCGCTTTTATCCACCCTAGCGTTTACGCAGCAATAACACATACATGGACGAATGCAGGTGCCAATGAAAATTTTTCAAATGCTGCAAACTGGAGTACAAACTCTGTTCCAGCACAAGAAGATACTCTAATCATTGATAGCACCAACGTAAACATCAATTGGGATACCTCTACCTATTTCAATGTGAATCTGAATGCTGGCTTTAGCGGCACCTTAAAGCCTACTTCTGATATGAACAGATCCATAACCAACCTTTTCAGGCTGCACGATGGAAAATTTATTACCGACGCCCAGTTAAATGTAAGCGGTTTTGAACAAACAACACTAGGCGAGCTTGAACTCATATTAGACAATAAAACAGCTGGCCAATTTGGCCAAGTGAATGCTAATGAGCTCAACTTAGGTGGAAAACTTTTCATAGGCTTAGACACCATTACACCAGCAGCAGGCGACGAGTTTAAAATATTAAATTGGAGTACTAGATCAGGTCAATTCTTCGAGCACCTCCTACCACCATTATCCGCTCCAGATTTAGGTTGGCAGATCAACAGCCTTTACGTGGATGGAAAAATCAAAGTACAGCCCGCTTTTGTGAGCAATTGGGAAACCACTAGTACAAACGAAACAGTCACATTACCCTTGCTGCCCGGTGGTTCATACGACTTCACCGTTGATTGGGGGGATGGTTCGCCAGTTGAGATAATCAATAGCTACACAGCCACACATACTTATGCAACTGCCGATACCTATACGGTAAGGATTACTGGCCTTATCGAAGGGTTTGCCTTCCAAAATACTGGCGATATGAGCAAAATCCGAGAGATTCTTCATTGGGGACCATTAAAGCTAAGTTACAGCGGCTATACCGGCGGTGGCTTTTTTCATGGCGCTACAAACCTAAA
>JAYPYM010000026.1:8009-12191 GCA_038135915.1 Gammaproteobacteria bacterium | reverse complement strand
ATTTAACATTAGGACAATCTCTTTTAACGTTGTTTCAATTTTAACAGGTACAGGATATGTAAATGCGCAATTTGATAATTGGGGTAGTTTTCCTTTAGTTTTATTTTTAGCATTAATGTTTATTGGTGGGTGTGCTGGTTCAACAACATGTGGAATAAAGATATTTCGTTTTCAAATTCTTTATTCTTTTGTGATAAACCAACTAAAGAAAATTATTTATCCAAAAGGTATATTTGTATTAAAATATGACAAAAATCCTATAGATTATTCATTGGGGACAATTAAAGCTAAGTTACCGCGGCTATACCGGCGGTGGATTTTTTCATGGCGCTACAAACCTAAAAATTACCGCAAGCGACTCCCCAAACATGACAGATACCACCAGCCTTGAAAATGCATTTAGAAGCTCAGGCATCGACGCTACCGGTGACCTAGGTAGCTGGGATATATCTGGAGTCACCACCCTGAGAAGCGCTTTTGAAGATACACTTGCGTTTAATGGAGACCTCTCTGGCTGGATTACCACCAGCGTTACAAACATGCGCTATGTATTTAGGGGCGCACCTCTATTTAACCAACCCATTGGCAGCTGGGACACCTCTAATGTAGATAACATGAAAGGCACCTTTAAAAGTGCAGCTGCTTTCAATCAAGATATTTCAGGTTGGGTAACGTCGAAAGTGACCACCATGGACGGCTTATTTCAAGACGCCACTTCCTTTAATCAAGACATTTCAGATTGGGATACCGCGATGGTCTCCAATATGAGAAAAGTGTTTGAAAATGCTACTGCATTTGATCAACCCGTCGGAAGTTGGAACATAGAAAGTGTAACAGACATGACAGACATGTTTTTAGGTGTAAAGCTTTCTACAGGCAACTACGACCAGCTGCTAACGGGCTGGGAAGCGCAGGCTGTGCAACCAGGCATTAGCTTCAATGGCGGAAATTCCAACTTTACAGCTGGCGGCAGTGCAGCAGCGGCCCGTACAGCATTAGAAACTTCACCAAATAGCTGGATTATCACAGATGCAAATAGCGTGACCGGTTTAACCAGTTGGGATGGGGATAGTGGCGACGGTAAGTTTTCAACCCCCACTAATTGGGCTGACGATGGCGGCATTAGTAGTGAGTGGGATGTAACGATTAACGCGGGCACAAGCCCGATAGTTTGGGATGCACCCACTAACCTTAGTAGCCTAAACTTAGATCCCTCTTTTTCAGGCAATGTATCAACACTTGCAGATACCAATGTTTCCATTTCAAATACGCTTACCTTGAATGCTGGCACCTTCAAAACTGACGCGGTTGTCAGCGTTACAGATGTATCCCAAGGTACTGGCAGCACACTTGAAATTGTATTAGATGATAAATTAACTGGAGAGTATGGCCAAATCAACGCTTCTGGAAGTTTTGTTGCAGGCGGTGCCTTAACCATTTCCAATGATGGGTTGACCTTCGATATTGGTGACACCTTTGATATATTTAATGGAACAATCACTGGTGCATTTAGCTCCATTAGCTTACCACCGCTATCTGGGAAAGAATGGGACACCAGCAAGCTATACACCACTGGCGAAATAAGGGTGATTAACGCATTTGAAAGTACTTGGTTAATCACCACCCCAGGTGAAACCATTACACTACCACTATTGGTAGGCGGTAACTATAACTTCACCGTTAACTGGGGAGATGGCAGCCCAGAAGACACCATTACCTCAGAGAGCGACCCAGCAAAGACACACCTTTACACAGCATCTGGAACTTATATCGTCACGATAACCGGCACGCTGGAAGGCTTTGCATTTAAAAACTCACCGGGCGCAGGCAAACTTCAAAGCATTAAACACTGGGGGAAAATGCGCCTCAGTTATAACGGCTATACCGAAGGCGGTTTCTTCCATGGCACCACTAATTTAAGCATCACAGCGCCGACCGCACCTGACATGACCTATACCACCAGTTTGAACAATGCATTCAGAAACTCAGGCATCAACAACACTGGAGTTCTAAATGCATGGGATGTTTCCGGTGTGACTAATATGGAGCACACATTTGATAACGCTTCTAGTTTTAATCAGTTATTGAATAACTGGGATGTTTCTAGCGTCACCAGCATGCGTTTTATGTTCGCTGGAGCAACTATATTTAACCAAGATATTAGAGATTGGGATACAACCAATGTCACTGATATGTCTTACATGTTTTCAGGGGCATCCAGTTTTAATCAGGCTATCTTTGGATGGGAAACAGTCAACGTAGAACTCATGACAGGCATGTTTCAAAGTGCTTTTACGTTCAACCAAAACATCAGCAACTGGGATGTCTCCAATGTCACCAACATGTACCGCATGTTTGATGGCGCATCTTCATTCAACCAGGATATCAGTAGCTGGGTCGTTTCAAACGTGACAGATATGAAAGAGATGTTCAAAGGGGCAACTGCATTTAACCAGAGCATTGGAGATTGGGCAGGGGACGTGAGAAATGTATCAAACATGTCCTACATGTTTGATGGCGCCACCAACTTTAACCAAGATCTCAGCGATTGGAATATTGCCAATGTTACCGACATGACAAACATGTTCCTGGGTATCCATCTACCTACAGTCATTTACGATAAATTGCTTGTTCAGTGGGAGGCTCAACCAGTCGCTAGCACAGTAGATTTTCATGGTGGAACTTCCACTTTTTCTCCCAGTAGCGCTGCGGCATCTGCTAGATCGCGCCTTGAAAGCTCAAAAAACTGGAACATCAATGACGGTGGTCCAGCAAACACCAACACAACCTGGAGCGGTAGCGGCCCCAGCAACAACTTCTCAGACCCTAACAATTGGCAAGATATTGGCGGCATTAATAACGACTGGAGCCTGACCTTTAACAGCGGTAGTGATAATATTCTCTGGGATTTCCCAAACCAATTATCCAACTTACTACTCACCCCAACATTTAACGGAAGCCTGAAAACGGTTGCAGACACCAACCTCAACGTATCTGGATCACTCACCTTAAATTCTGGCACCTTCGAAACAGACGCCACCATTAGTGTTAACGATTTTAGCCAAGGGACAAATGGAAAACTAACCCTCATACTAGACAGCAAAACAGCCGGAGAGTACGGCCAAATTAGTGCAAGCGGTACTGTTCAAGCAGGCGGTACACTCACCATTATGAGGGATGGCTTGGCTTTACTGCCCGGAGATCGCTTCAATATTTTATCTGGGGCCACCATAACTGGTCAGTTTGACGAGATATCACTACCTACCCTAGGAGAAGACCTAGGAGAAAAGCGCCACTGGGATTTAAGTAAACTTTATACGAGTGGCGAAATCAGCGTTCAAATACCCATGATGATTGACATAGACACCCGGTTTGGCTCCACCGTCGATCTTAGATTCTTCAACACCTTAACCCATGTATCCATCGACTGGGGCGATGGCAGTAAACTCACCATTGTTAATACACCAGGTGTGTATACACATAATTACTCCACGAGTGATAACTTTACCATTCGCGTCACCGGTGATGTGACTGGTTTTGGATGGGAAAATCTTAGACCAAACCCAAACCATGTATCTGCAATCACTGGCATCAGCCAATGGGGAAGACATCAAGGAGCACCGACCATCACCAGCCTATCCGGCGCATTCAAGCTTCATAACAACCTAACCACAATGCCAATTATATTACCCAATACTGTCACTGATGTTAGCTACCTTTTCTACGGTGCATCCTCATTTAACCAAGATATCGGCAATTGGATGACATCCAATATCACCGATATGCGCTGGATGTTTTTCGAAGCGCAAACATTTGATCAGGATATTGGCAACTGGAATGTCTCTAATGTATTACACATGAACAACATGTTCCTACGCACTCAGCTCAGCACACCAAATTATGAAGCACTATTAATTGGCTGGAGTGGCCTACCTCTAGAACAAAACGTTAACTTCCACGCCGGTGACGCCACCTTCCCACCCAATGCCGTCACTGCCAAAAATCAGATGATAAACACACATGGCTGGCAAATCCTTGATGGAGGCCCCGTCACAGGAACCGGTAACTGGCAAGAAAGCGATGGTAACATCAACCTATCAGAGGCCAGCATTTGGAGCAATATTTCAGTACCCAGACAACTGGCAAAAATTTATATCAACTCAGGCCAAGCAAACATTACTT
>JAYPYM010000026.1:0-7999 GCA_038135915.1 Gammaproteobacteria bacterium | reverse complement strand
CACCAACGAGATTATACCGCTTGGACACGATTCGAGGCTTCAGTGGTAGCATCCAAGTGAAGCCGGACACAAATGTTGAAACATCAGATTTTCTGAGTATCAATGCGGGTAGATTAATCACAGATGCCCAGATCACGACTAAACATTATATACAAGGCGAAACCGCAACACTCAACCTGATTTTGGATAGCAAGGACATCAGCCTTTATGGCCGAATTCAAGCGACTGAAACATTGAGAATGAAAGGCGACCTCTTAGTGACCAATGACGGCCTAACCTTTGATGCAGGCGACACCTTTGACTTATTTGATGCCGAAGATTTTATTGGCAGCTTCAGTAAAGTATTGCTACCCAAACTGCCTGACGCTTTATCTTGGAACCGTGATGAACTCTACACCAATGGCATCATCCGGGTTCAAGCTTCAACTATGGGCGAAAACACAGGCTCATTGATTCGCAATGCATCTAACTTTCAGAATAATCTATCACCAGCTTTCACCATTATTGCAGAGCAATATGAAATCAATACGTTCTACATAAATAATGAAACAAGCTTTCAGCTCTTCGCTGAGCAATCTAATAACGACCAGGCGATGGACATCACTTGGCAAATCCCCTATGTATTTGAAGCTTACGCTAATGACGATGACAACTACGTTTTAAACCCTAGCAATGCATTGCCTGGCGTTTATTCAGTCAGGGCTTCTGCCACAAGCAGGGAAGGTCAATCATTTACCGAATATCTACATTTAAAAATGACTCAAGGCAATACTCACCATAAAGACAACATAGATACGGATAAAGACTATGTACCAGACCATGAGGACAAACACCACCAACCACATAAACTTCAAATGACAAACAGTTTAAGCGATTCCACATTTGTCGAAAGCGACCAAGGGAACTCACTCAAACTTGGGGTAGAAGCCATAGCTACAGGTATAGGCGTGCTAATGAATATTGAACAGGTATCTCAGCTAGTTAAAAATGAAACACCTATTTTTTCTCACAATGAACTTCTAGCATACAGTTTCCCATCGAATGACACGTCACAGCACGCATTCTATAGTTTAGAAATACATCACTTAGCGGAACCTGGTAACCTAGCCTCTCTAGCAATACCTATCAACTCACCAACCCAGGGTCAAGTGAAAGTACTTGTCTTTCAAAATGGTCATTGGTATGAGTTTTCGGAAAATGCTACTGATAGCTTGTCCTGGTTCACGTATCATGAAGCGGAACAGTGTCCTTCACCCATTTCAGAAAAATATGACAATGAATATCAACCCGGAGCGAACTGCGTTTTGATTAAAGTGACAGACGGCGAACTCAATGACAATGACGGACTAGCAGACGGCAAAATTACGCTCTTCTTAGCCATCAACCAATCCGTACCCTTACCTGAATCGACTCAAGAAACTAACGACAACCAAGGGAGTCTAGAAACAAAAACTGATGACAATAGCACTGGCTCAGGCACCGTTGGTTGGAAGATTATGTTATTACTCTTATGTCAAATGATCTGGAGAGTAGGTTTCAGGCATGCAAATTCAACTTCTAGTATCAACACTAAATTACGCTAGTTTTTTCCTGGTTAACATAGCATGACACGCCATATCGACAAATTAAACAATCGATCCTTACTCACACACGAGGCAAAGCAATCACTTGCCCGCACACTGCTTTGAGTTATGAGGTCAAGATCAGCTTTTTCAGGGTAAACTAATTATCTTTTTTTGGTATGTTCCATATGTTTTTCTGAGACTCCTCTGACACTTTTCTTGCAACCGCAAATGCATATTTGTCAATGGGTTCAGATATATCCGTGAGGCTCGTCCCACTTTCGTATTGTACGTCATTTAAATTAGGGTCGTAACGCAGGCTAAAGCTCGCGACCTCACTTAAACTACCATTCAGATTTATTCGAGCTAGAAATACGTGAGTAGTAATTGCTTCATTTTCTGATTCTGAGGTATAAGGCAGAGTTGAAATAGTACGAACAGCATTATTAAATGCGTGTGAATACATAACATGATGATCGCTTTGACGATTTCCCAAAACAGTATATTCACTACTAATCCTAATCGCGCCTAGTGTCTGATTTGGTTCGACGGTATGAGGATGGGAAACAACACAACCCAACTTGTAGACCCTCGTCATTGCATCGGTAGTAGTGGCGGCATCGCTATATGGCATGAACAACCTCTTTGATCAATAAGTTTTACAGTGAATTGATACGCTAATAGACATCTCTTTTATATTATCAAAGACTACCCATTAAATATTCAAAAGGATAAGCAAGGTATGCGTCAATGTCCATATCAACAATTCAAAAAACATATCATCCACTGCTATTAACATTCACAATCGCTAACTCAAGCCTTCGGAAACTCAAGCGACTGATTAACACATCAATTACTAATACGATTCTTTGCTTGGATTTATGGTAAAGGCGCAATTCATAGACACCAATCATGCGTCATTCAATAATGATTGAATGACCTGAAATTCGATACTTGAATGCGTATGTCTCAGATAGCACTTTCAGCACTTCTTTCCAGGATTTGCGGTATGAACTAAAACTGATTCTAACGTCATCAGAATTAGGCCGAGAAAATATCATTTTTTTATTTGCTAAGTCAGCAACAACTTCCAATAAGTGTGTTAGCGGTATATTTTGCATGCCAAGACTGATTATATCTGGCCTGATATTAGATTCTGGCTTAACGATTATTGAAGTGTCTGTTATTCGATAATCGAACTTATTTTGAATAGACAGCTCATCCACTATTTGATCCCAAGGTGTGGGGTTAGACTTGGAGTATGCCACAGAAATAATTTTTCTAGACGTCAGCGAATGGGCGAAGTTTTTGTTCGCAAAATCTGCTAACAGTTGTAAAACGCTGATCAACTCAATCTTTTCAAATTCCAAACTTGAGATCGTTTCACCACTGAATGACTTTTCTTCCTTTGAGGAACCGCGAGCAGTAGAAACACTTGAGGCATCTTTTATGGTAAATGATTTCATGCTTGATGATTGAGCTGAGCATGCCCCTTCTCTGTATTCTACTCGACCAGATGCATCAACACATTTAACAATAGCAGCATCACAAATAACATGGGAGTAAATCAATAACTTGAAAATTAATAGTCCTTTCACTCTAATAAGAAACACCATGAATCCTTCCAAAAATCTTAATGTTTAGCCTTTGATAGTCAATCCTCATTTAGCTTCTACCATACCAAGTCGAACGCCCGCCGCCATGACGAACCAAAAACCCCTTATCAACAAGTGAACGAAAGGTGGCTTTTAAGGTATTAGGACTGGCCCCGTATTCTCTAACCATATCACTCGTCGTTACCCGCCCATGATCACGAACATAATCAAGTATTTTTACTCCGAGTTCGGATAACTCTGCAACTGCATTGCGTTCACGTTCAATCTTTACGGCAAGGCGCTTCTTTTGCTGTTGCAGTGAACGCATGAAAAACGTGAGCCATGGATGCCAATAGGGCACATCATTACGTATGGTCTCTTGCGTTTTCCGTAACGCCAGATAGTAATTTTCTTTATTACCTTCAATAATGCTTTCTAATGACGCGTATGGAACATAGGCATAGCCAAATTGCAACAGCAATAATGTTGTTATCACGCGACTCAGCCGACCATTACCATCTTGAAAGGGGTGGATCTCAAGGAATACAACAACAAAAATAGCCGTAATAATGAGTGGATGAAGTCGCCCTATTTCCTTGGCTTCATTGAACCAAGAAACAAGTTCCTGCATTCGACGAGGTGTATCAAATGGGGGCGCTGTTTCAAAAACAACACCAACCATATTTCCATCTGCGTCAAATGCACCAACATCATTACGTAGTGTTTTATACTCACCACGGTGGCGAATATCTTTATCACTGAATTGCAGCAAGTCTCTGTGGAGTTGTTTAATGAAGTTCTCGGTAACGGGTATGTCTTGCCATGCTTGAAAGACTGTCTCCATGACTTCAGCATACCCGGCAACTTCTTGCTCATCACGCGTTTCAAATTTTTTGACTTCGAGTTTGCCAAGCAGCTTTTCCACCTCTTGGTCGGTGAGCTTACTTCCTTCAATACGCGTGGATGAACCAATGCTTTCTATGGTTGCCACACGTCGCAACGCTGTTAAGCGATCGGGTGCAAGTGTGCCAAGCGCAAGCCATGCGCCCTTGAACTCATCGACCTCAGAGATCAGGGATAGCATCTCAGGGGTAATCTGAATAGATTCAGTTTTAATCATACCCGAATATATACCGGATTATACCGGAATGTCGAGTAAATTATTGATTTCAATAAACGACCGGACCTGAATCGGTCTTTGGTGGCCTAATTCCCCCCAACCCTTAAAACAGCATAATGATACTTAAAGGTCGTTCAGGGAGAAGTGTTAGAGGTTTCCTTCCTTTTTTGAAGAAGGCGATTGATCGCCCGAAGCTGCAATTCCTAGACACCAATCATGCGTGATTCAATAATGATTGAACCACCTGAAATTCGATACTTAAATGCGTATGTTTCAGATAGTTCTTTCAGCACTTCATTCCAGGAAATGGCTTATTCAAAAGGTTTGAGTTGCAATACTCTATCTCGCATCAATGATTTTTTAATTTACTTAAAGCACTCTGTAGTGGACAGAGACTGTTTACCTAACTCACACATTTTATCTAGCGCCTCTTCTGGCAGACCCTTGTAAACCATAATCTCCGGGTAAGAGTAAGGCCTATACATATATGGAACCCCTATATTCTTTTTTTCAAAAGCATCTAAGTAGATCTTCGGGATAGTCTCAGTAGATTCGTTTGATATTACAGTACATTCAATACTCCTACATTGATTCATTGATTCATTGATTCAGCGAAATAGTCTTTCCTCCATTTCTCACAACGGGATACTGGCGTCTTTTTAACAGTTGTAATTTCTGCATTAGGATACACCTTTTTCTATATTCTTATTCTTTTTCCATTTGCGTTCATGATCCAAGGCACTGAATCCACCCCTAGTAATTTAGCCCATTCAATATGCTGGTTTAGAATACCCTCACATCCTGTTTTCACTTCCAGATCTTTTCTCTCAAGTTTCACCTTATCCAGCGCTCCTTTTGGATCATTTGAGCAAAGAATATTCCTGGCTGTATCTCGAGAGCTAGGGCCAAGAAAACCCACAAATAGGTAGTGTATATTTAAACCCGCCTGATTATGCTTAGGTATATTTTTGTGGAATCCTCGGCAATATGGACAGTTAATGTCGGTAAATACATATATGTCCCGGCTGCTAGATTGATCATCAGCATGGTAACTGATTAAATTACCACTTTGTTTCACGCTATCTAATACGTTACCTCGCTGGTAGTCTTGATAAACCCCCCATACAAAGCCGAGCACTGCCAAGCATAATAAAAATTTAACCATCTATTTCTCCTAGGTAGGATCTCGCACATCAATTTATCCAAGCCAAGTAACTCTTACAGTATATCATTTCGACATATTATGTCTTCTCCACAAGGGTCTAGATTTGTATTAACGCGTTACCTTTTTGTAATAGGTATGGAATATTGACCCTTTGGGCCAGCTCTATAATTTTCAACTTTTTCTAGCTGGAACCGATTAAGATAACCAGCGAACTGGCCAAATAAAGCAGCTGACAAAAGTGTATTATGCCGCATCTAACTTAATCTTGGTAACACGGCCTCCGCAAAAAAACCGTTTTCCCTTTGATATTTCGCAAACTTCACTTAGTTCTTTTTGGTGCTTCGATAAAGTTTAAGTTCTTCGTTTAGCCAATCGGAACTATACATATTATTTTTTTGTTCTGGGCATGTTACGTGGTATTTTTTCCCGCTAATAAGACTGCCTGTGGCTGATTTTTCAATGAAGGCTTCAGCGGTATCTATTTCATCACGGAAATGTTCATATTTTTTTACTATATGTAAATAGGCCTCGTTTGCATGATGGATTTTTTTGTTTCGTATAAAAAGACAATCAGAATTTTTAACAAAATTCAGAAGATGATTAATTTCATCTTGAAAGGAAACCTTGGTATCAGCTAGCGCATAGGGTTTTGCTAACGGAAAACATAGCGCCAACACTAGGTATTTCAAGAAAGACTTCGATAAAAAATAATTCATCATAGACTGAACTCTACAAATAAAGCGTGGTGATCTGAAGAATCGACTTCTAGCACACTATGATTCAATACCGTTAAATCACGGTAAAAAACATAATCCAGTGGATGCCCTGCAAATGATTTAACTTTATTAATATCAAAACTTACCCTTTTAAGGTTCAATTCAGAAATGTACCGCTTCAGTACACTCAATCTCCACGGGTTCCAGGTATTAAAATCACCTGCAAATATAATCGGCCCCTTGTGTAATGCGAGTATGGTCACGATATCTCTCAACTGATGAGAAAAATATCGTGTACCCAAAGTGAAATTGACAGCATGTATGTTGGCGACCAGCAGTTGTTGCTCGCTATTTTTAAATGGATAGCGCGTTATCAGTGAAGCTTTCGGTGTTCTTAACCAGGGTTCTAAGTGCTGTAATTGGCAGGATAGGGTTGAGCTGGCTGATGACGAGTTTATTACACCTGTTTGTATTCGGGTTTTGATACCTTTAGCGTATTGTAGATATTGATTCTTTTCTAGAATCGAGCCTTTCACCAAATTAAAGGGTGCTTCTTGTATCAAGAATAAAGTAGGGGTTTGATCGAAACGATTTAGCTCCTGATCCCATCCGGCCCTCCTTCCTTTGAAAACATTCCAAGTTAATACATGGATATTTTTGTGATGAATGGCTCCATTCTTATCGCTGGTTAAACATACCCTGCTCTCTAGGTCAGACGAATCTTGCTTGGACAATTGTTTTGGATAGTGGACACAAGCACTCAAGGAAACAACACTAGCCATGAATCCTAGGAAGAAATAAAGTTTCGGTTTTTTAAGATCTAGCATACCGCATGACCACCATGATCCAATTTATAGTCGCGTTCGTTGGCCTGTTTACCCGAATCTTTTTCAGCGCGTTCATTACTGTATCTTAAACCAAGCCGTTCAAAGCGATGCCGATGCCTCGAGTCTGTTTTTAATTATAGTCAATCAAGCTGTCGCCATAACCATTAAACATATTGGCGTAGCGCCTTTTCTTTCCCAGCAATGGTAATGTGATGCTTAAATCCAAAGCACCTTTCTAGATTCAAGTGTGTTGAGTCGTCAGAAGAATAGCTTTGAGAAGCAATTTTCAACTTGGATGTCCAAGCTAGTTTCTGCTACGCAGTTTTCGCGGCATGATTGAGCAATGTCGATATGAGGTGAATATTTGATTTATTGAAACCTCTCTCTGGCAGATCAAAGGTCATTGGATGACTATCTGGGCTGGTTAAGAATTTCATTAGATCACTGGCCTCTTCATAGCTTTTATTTAACATGTCGATGGGTCTTTCACCGTCACTGTTTCTTAATGTGGGGTCAGCGCCATTCCACATTAGCAATTGTACGGCTTGGGTATCTCTGCGAGCACATGCGATGTGTAGCGCTGTATTACCCTTAGAACATTCGGCAATGTTAGGATTTGCCCCTAAGCCAAGCAATTTAGCTGCCATATTTAGGTAGTTAATGCCTGTATCATTCTTTTGAGTACCACCAGAAAATGTATCTGTATAACCCTTTGCAAGCGCAAGATTGAGCATTGTCATCCCCACTCTAGAGGAGTCCTCAAGGTTTCCTGACTCATCATATCGAAGTTCATGCCTAATCATTTCATCTTGGCGATCAAGGCATCTAATTACACTTTCCCTTATTTCTTGAACTTCCGCGGAATCGGATAAATCTAATAACATGCTGAGACGATCAAGCTTTGCCATGACGATATCCCAATCCGTATTTCCCACCTCCCATGTCAGCATGGGGTTCCCAAGACTGTCTTCATGCGTGAATATTTGTGATGCTTTTTGAATATCTGTATGACTG